>CAYJDK010000033.1:0-13355 GCA_964368905.1 uncultured Bacteroides sp. | reverse complement strand
TTTGCGATTTAATGTTAGGCATCATACCACCTCCTTAATACCAAAACAGTTGCACTTAATAATACCACTTTTTTTGCAATAGGGCAAGGGTTTTTTAAAAAAAAAGTAAAAAATATAGAAAGTTGTGTAAAAAATGCCATTACCATACACAGATATCGCGTGTGAAATTTATTCAAAATCTTATAAAAATTTACCACATGGCGTTAATGTAAGCTCATATTGCGCTAAAGGAATACGCTGTACCCAAGTAGAAATAACAAAGCAAGGCTTGCGCAGGGAAAAGGGTAAATATATAACGTTTGATATGCCAAACCTTGCACAAATAGAACCATCAAGCGAGGCGTTTGTTTGTGCAATAGCAGAACAAATAAGAAAGTTATGCCCAAAAAACGGCGTTGTACTTGTTGCGGGTATTGGAAATAGGGCTGTTATGCCGGACTCTTTGGGCCCGGCAACGGTAGACAAAGTTTTTGTTACAAATAATGAAAATATTAAGCAATTACCCATAAGGCGTGTGGCGGCAGTAAGCCCAGGCGTGGCAGGTACTACGGGAATAAGCACGTGCTGCATTATAAAAGGCATTATAAATGAGATAAGCCCTGCCTGTGTAGTACTTGTAGATAGCCTTTGTACGTCTTCACCACTTAGAATGGGCAGTAGTGTGCAAATATCAAACACAGGCTTAAAACCACAAAACAGTGAAGATATATCTGGCAAAAGCCTAGGCGTGCCTGTTGTGGCAATAGGTGTGCCTACTATTGCAAACTGGAAAATTGAGCATGCAAACAAAACACTTACGGTTACACCAAAAGATATAGATACTATAATACAAAAAGCGTCCTCTTTATTGGCGCTTGCAATAAACAAGGCATTGCAACCGGCTTTAAGCGTGGGTGAGTTATGTTTTTTAACAAGTTAATGTAAATAACATATAGTTGAAATTAATAAATAAACAGAGTAGGACAAATAAACTTAAATAACAGCACCCTTTAGCGGCATTAGTACAATATAATTGCAAGCGTATGCCATTATTACTGTTAGCGAGCGATTATAATTGTACTTTGTTGTGGGGCAAAAGGCGCGGCGTTTTAGTCCGGGGGGAGCCGCTCGCAAAGTGCTGCCTGTCGGCGGTTGCTCGCTGGCATTAGCACGGCGGTGCGTCATCGCAAACCCCCGGCGCTTTTGTTACTTTTCACGCTGAAAAGTAAAAGAAAAAAAGTATAACAGCAAGCTTTAATATTACAAAGCTCGTACCTCACATAATATAAATAACACGTAGTGTTATTTATTGGCATGTTTTGGCGGTTGTGCTCAAGAGCACGAGCCGAAAGCCATGAAATAAAAATTATATAATGCCGCGCATTATATAAATAATCTACGCTATGCTTCGATTATTTATCGTTTTATTTAAAGCAATTGTTCTCGCCACTTACGTGGCAACCGAACAAGTTTGCAATTTATATTAGCCTACGGCTAATATAAATAACACGCAGTGTTATTTATTGGCATGTTTTGGCGGTTGTGCCGCAAGGTACGAGCCAAAAGCCATAAAATAAAATATTTATGTTAGCGAAGCTAATATAAATAACACGCAGTGTTATTTATCGTTTTATTTAAAGCAATTGTTCTCGCCACTTGCGTGGCAACCGAACAAGATTGCAATTTATATTATACTCATTCTTCGTATAATATAAATAATCCACAAAGCAGTGCAACACCATAATAAAACATTAATTAAATTAGGACAAGTGTTCTATATACAATGTTAATGTGCATATATTTTTTTAACAGTCACGTGTAAGAGTATATTAGTGCCGGCAATATAACTTGTAATATATTTTTAAAGGTAGTTAAAAAACAACTTTTTAGTTGTGCTCGGAGGTTAATGTATGCGCAAAGTAAAAAAGAAAATAATATTGCCGTTATTTGCAGTAATACTAATTCTGTTTACACTTTTAAGTTTAGTTATTACGGCAAAAAATGTAAATTTGGTAAATGGTGCCACAATGCTGGGCAGTGTTTTTATAGCACCGGGTGCAGCGTTTGATGCAACTGAAAAATACGTACAACAAAAAAACTTGCAACTGGAAGGAATCTTTGAACAAAACACCGAAGATGTTAACGAACACGAGCAAAATTTACAGCAAGAGCAACCGCAAAATGTAAATAGCAACGAAGGTACAAGTGTAGAAAACAACATAGAAAACTCTAATTCAAGTTCAAGCACTGAAACAAGCAATGGAAGCTTAACAAATAGTACACAGCAAACAAATACAGAAGAAATGCCGCAAGGTGCCGTGCAAATTTTGCCGGCATTTTATAAACAGGGAACCGGCGATAATTACATACAAACAGGTAGCGCAAGTATTATAAATTATACAGATTTATCATCGCAAGAAGTTGCGCAGCAAGTGGGTAAAGAACTGCCTTTTTCAATTGAATTTAACAGCGATGAACCGCAAGTGCTAATAATGCACACACATGCAACAGAGTCTTTTGAGGCAGAAAACAGGGCATGGACATACCCTGATTTTACGGCACGCAGTACGGATAATACATTAAACATTACAAGCATAGGTAGTGAAATTGTAACAAGGCTAAATGCGGCAGGTATAAACACATTGCACGATGTAACATTACACGACTACCCAAGTTACACAGGCAGTTATGAGCGCAGCAAAGCAACGGTACAGCAGTATTTGCAACAATATCCAAGCATAAAAGTAGTTATAGACGTACACAGAGACGCAATACAAAAAGAAGACGGAACAAGAATAAAACCTGTTGCGCAAATTAACGGAAAACAAGCGGCCCAAGTAATGATTATTAGCTGCGCAGACAAAAATTCTAACATACCTAATTATAAAGAAAACCTGAAATTTGCAGCGAATTGGCAAGCGCAAATGGAACTAATGTATCCGGGCCTTGCAAGGCCTGCAATGTTAGATTACAGATACTATAATCAAGATTTAACAACGGGTAGTTTACTATTAGAAGTTGGAAGCCATGCAAATACATTGCAAGAGGCAATGTATTCGGCAGAACTTGTAAGCAATTCTCTTATTGCGCTGTTTTTAAATAAATAATTATGCAATATAGCATTTTAAGCAAAAAAAATACAACCCGCATAAGCCATGTTTTTACATTTGGCATATGCGGGTTTTTATTTTAAATTATGTTAACTTTATATGCTGTAATAGTAAAAAGCAAGCCGAATGCGTTTTACTTTACAAATATAATTTTTTATAAGCGTGGTAAAGGCCGGCAAGAATAAGTGTTGAATCTTGTGTAATTTCACTAAAGCAATGTGGAGTAATAAGGCCGGAAACTCCGCCGGTTGCCACAACAAAAGGCTCTGAGCCCATTTCCTTTGTAAAACGTTTTATCATTCCGTCTATCATTGCCGCAGTACCATAAATTACACCGCTTTGCATGCTGTGTATGGTGTTTTTTCCTATTGCGGTTTTAGTGTCGTTTTCTCTTAAAGCTATACCGCCAAGTGCACTGGCATTTTTTGTTAACGCGTTTATACTTATAAATACACCGGGCATAATGCTACAACCTTGTATAACACCGTTTTCATCAACTGCGGTAATTTTTGTGGCCGTGCCCATATCTATAACAATTGCAGGTAAACTGTATTTTGCTTTTGCACCAAGCACTCCGGCAACTAAATCAAGCCCAAGTTCAAATGGGTTATCAATGTTAATGCTTATGCCGGTATTTAACTTATGCGTTAACAGTACAGGCTTTATTGCGCAAATTGTGTTAATTGCACTTAAAAGCACGTCTGTAATTTGTGGAACAACGCTAGACATTATTGCACCCTTTATACAAGCTATATCTATATTGTGCAAATTTAAAATGCCTTTTAGTTGAAGTGCATATTGGTCCGGTTCAAGCATTTTATTTGTTGTAATGCGTGTATTAAAAACAAGAGCGTCGTTTTCATAACCGCCTATTACTATGTTAGTATTCCCAACATCAATTACAAGTATCATTGTTACCTCGTTTACACATACTCGTTTGAGTATATTTCAACATATTTTTCGTTTTCTTTATTTTTTAAATATAAAGCACCAACTGCAACACTTAGCAATGCTATGCATGCAAAAATTAAATTTAATGCAAATTTCATAATATTAACCTCTTTCATTATAATTTATAATGCACGTAAAGAATTTATTGTATCTTTTACAACATAAACAATTTTATTTTATGGCTTAAACTTTGCCTTTTGTAAGTAAAAACCGCCCAATAAGCCAGTAAATTGAAATGTGTTTTTACGGCTGCGCCATAAAAACAGCCCTACAAAAATATGCCAATAATATTTTAATAAGGAACAACAAAAAAACTCTCGCCTTTATTTAACCATAATTGTTTTGTGCTTTCGCTTGCCTCAAATGCACTGCCAAAAGCGTCCTCATTTAAGCTGTGTATAAAAAAATTACCAATATATATGTCTTTTGTTTCAACTTTTTTATTAAACGCCAGTTTAAAAGCTTTTGCCGTAATTTCAAAGTTAATACTCCAATAAAACCCTTGTTCATCGTTGCCGGTAATAACAGGTTCGCTTTTAATGTAATTTGTAAAACTTAACTGCTCGTTTGTGCTTTTTTGTAATAAAGCACTTATTTGTGCAGTTTTACCGCAAGTACAAACCAATATATCATCACTGTCTATATGTGTTAAACTTAAACTTAAACGTACATGTTCCGGTGGGTTTTCATCAAAACTTGTAAAATTGCAAAACATTGAACCATTATATGCATAACAACGCATATATGTGTAAACATTATCTCTAACGGCGTTTCCGTAATAATAAGTTGTTTTTAAAACAGGAACTGTTTCCATAAGCAACGGTGCTTTACCGTTTGTTATAAAATATGGCAAATAAATTCCCCCTTATAAATGAAATTATAACATATTAATGTGTTATTCGCAAGCGCAGACTAAATATAAAAACAGCACAAAAACGCCGTAATATTTAAAAACATGAATGTGTTAAAAAATACACAAATAAATATTTTTAAATATAAACATTGTTAATAAATTAATTTACATTGACTAACAAAATTTTGGTGATAAAATAAAAATGTTGAGAAAATATTATTGTACATTTTAGATATAAATATTCTACAATAATAACTTTAAATATATGTTTAATGTAACTAATACGTTTATAAATTGAAATGAGGGAAGATAATTGAAACGCTCGGCACTAGGCGCAAAAGTTGGACATGATAAAAAAACGGCAAACATGCAAACAGTGGTAATGCCGTTGCCAACAAAAATTGTATTACCCATGCAAATGCATATTGGTGCACCATGTACACCGGCAGTTAACAAAGGCGATGAAGTTAAAGTTGGAACTGTTGTGGGCAAAGCAGGTGGCTTTGTAAGTGCGGATATACACAGCGGAGTATCAGGAACGGTGCAAGATATTGGAACACTACGTTATGCAAACGGCGCAAATGTAACGGCAGTAACTATTATTCCTGATAAAAAACAAACAATGCAAGAAGATATTAAACCGTTTTTGGTTAATGATGCTGCTTCGCTTGTAAGTGCTGCACAAAAATGCGGGCTTGTAGGGCTTGGAGGAGCAGGCTTTCCAACTGCGGTTAAATTATCGCCTAAAGATTTATCTAAGATAGACACATTAATTATTAACGGCGCAGAGTGTGAGCCGTATATAACTGCAGATAATAGGGAGATGTTAGAACATTCCGATACAATCATGAGTGGAATACAAGCGGTTAAAAATGCGCTTTCAATAAAAAACACCGTTATTGGCATAGAGCGCAACAAACCTGAGGCTATTGATTTAATGTTTAGTTTAACGCAAAACGAAGATGACATTAAAGTTATGCCACTTAAAAGCAACTACCCACAAGGTGCTGAAAAAGTTTTAATATACAACGTTACAAAAAGAGAAGTTCCACGCGGAAAATTGCCGGCAGATGTTGGTGTTATTGTAATGAACACTACAACAATAAGCGCGCTTGGCAAGTTTATAAAAACAGGGCACCCGTTAACAACTAAAAGATTAACCGTAGATGGTAGCTGTGTTGCCAATGCTCAAAATGTAAAAGTTATTATTGGCACACCAATTGAAGAAGTATTGGAGTTTTGTGGTGGAATTAGCGAGCAAACAGGTAAAATAATAACAGGTGGGCCAATGATGGGACTTTCTGTTGTTAGCACGGAGTTTCCTGTGTTAAAGCAAAACAATGCAATTTTAGCGCTTAGTGAAAGCGAGGCGCTTTTGCCGCAGCCATCTGCTTGTATACGTTGCGGGCGCTGCATAAATGCATGCCCAATGGGGCTTTCTCCGGTTGAAATTGCAAGCGAGTGGAGCAAAGAAAACGTAGACATGTTAAATAAATTAATGGTAGATTTATGTATGAGCTGTGGCACTTGCACATTTGTGTGTCCGGCAAAGCGGCATGTTTCTCAAACAATGTCGCTTGCAAAAATAATGCAAAAAAGCGGAAAGGGGCAATAAAACATGGCCGGTAAAAAATTTATTGTCACAACATCGCCGCATATTAAGCAAAATATTTCAACTAGGAGCATAATGCTTAATGTTGCGTTTGCGCTTTTTCCAACATTTGTTGCAGCAGGCTTAATATTTGGGGCAAGAGCTTGGCTTTTAGTTGGCGTAACCGTTGCAGGTTGCATAGGTTTTGAGGCGCTTTACAATATACTAAGAAAACAAGACCAAACTGTTGGAGATTTTTCAGCAGTTGTAACGGGTTTAATACTTGCGTTTAATTATCCGTCAACGTTACCTATTTGGATGGCGCTTATAGGTTCTTTTGTTGCAATAGTTATAACAAAAATGCTTTTTGGCGGAATTGGCTTTAATTTTGCAAACCCTGCGCTTGTAGGGCGCACAACGTTGTTTGTAAGTTTTGCCGCATACATGGCAAATTACGGCTACCCAACAACTACAAAAATAGATGCACTGGCAAGCGCAACACCACTTGTTGCAGGCAAAGCTTTGCATAGCACTGAAATGCTTTTACCTTTGCTAACAGGTGTGCATGGTGGTATGCTTGGAGAAACATGTGCTATAACGTTAATTCTTGGTGGCATTTATTTAATAGTAACTAAAACAATAAGTGCTGCAATACCGCTTTCTTATATAGGCACAGTTGCGGCTTTGTCTTTTGTATTAGGGCAAGATGTAGTATTGCAAGTATTGTCCGGCGGGCTTTTGCTTGGTGCAATTTTTATGGCTACAGATTATGTTACAAGCCCATACACTTTTTGGGGCAAAATTATATTTGGTATTGGGCTTGGCGCAATAACTTGTTTAATACGTTTTTACGGCAATTATACAGAGGGCGTGAGTTTTGCCCTTTTAATAATGAATATATTAGTACCATATATAAACACATTAACACGCCAAAGGCCGCTTGGAGGTGTAGTTCCTAAATGAAAAAATCTGTTTTTAATGATTTTATAAAACCAATAATTGTATTGGCAACAATATGTATTGTTACAAGCGCACTACTTGCGCTTACAAATTCAATTACAGCGCCTATAATACTTGAAAGTGAACTGCAAGCTGCACAGGAACAGCGAAATGCACTGCTACCGGCAAAAAGCTTTACAAAACTTGAAACTACTATAGAAGGTGTAACAGAAGTTTACAAAGCAGAAGATGATTTGGGATATGTAATAACGGCAGAGGCAAATGGATATAACGGTGCAGTGCCTGTTATGGTAGCATTTAGTTCAGATGGAAATATTTTGGGCGTAAGCTTTTTGCCAAATACTGAAACGCCTGGGTTTGGGCAAAAAGTTAGAGAAGAGAAATTTCAAATACAATTTGCTAAAATGCCTGCACAAACAATTACATTGTCTGAAATAGACGCAGTGTCAGGGGCAACTGTATCATCCTCTGCGGCGGTAGAGGCACTAAATAGGGCAATAAAAGCGTATGGACAAGCACATGGAATTGATACACAGCCCGGTGCTGTTAACTTGTCGACAGAAGATATACACGAGCATGTGTTGCCAAATGCAGGAGAAATAACTGAAGTAGAGGCTCAAGACGAGAATGTGCTAAAAGTTTTTAAAGGTGAAAGCTATGGAACAATAGTTTACACACAGCAAGAGGGATATAAGGGCGAGCCTATAACGGCAGTTGTAGGGTTTGATGACGACGGCACAATTACAGGAGTTTGGTTTGATGCAAAAGGTGAGACAGCCGGACTTGGTGACCAAGTGGCAACAAACCCTGAATTTGCACAAGGATTTATAGGCGATAAAGATACAGCCACAACAGATGCGATTGCACAGGCTACGGTATCGTCTAACGCAGCAATAGCCGCGGTTGAAAAAGCAATACAGTATATAAAAACAACATTATAAACTGTGGCATATTAAATTTATAAAAAAGCAGTTGAAAGGAATGGTCAATAAAGTGACAAAGTCAAAGATTTTTTTTAATGGCCTAATAAAAGAAAACCCTGCGTTTCGCCTTGTGCTTGGAACGTGCCCAACACTTGCTGTTACAGTTTCTGTAATAAATGGGCTGGGAATGGGTGTTGCTACACTTTTTGTTCTTGTTTGCTCTAATATAGTTGTGTCTATGTTAAGGAACGTTATACCGGACAAGGTAAGGCTACCTGCCTTTATTACAATTATTGCAACGTTTGTAACAATTTGCGGTATGCTAATGAACGCATATGTACCGGAGCTTGCACTTGCGTTAGGGGAGTTTTTGGCCCTTATAGTTGTTAACTGTATTATACTTGGAAGGGCCGAAATGTTTGCTTCAAAAAATAATATTGTGCGCTCTGCAATAGACGGTTTTGGAATGGGCATTGGCTTTACGCTGGCGCTTGTTAGCATGGGTGCAATACGCGAGTTTTTTGGAGAAGGTAGTTTGCTTGGCTATTACTTTATAGGCGAAAACAGTATGTTTGGAGAAACAAGCCTTTTTGGTTTAATTGAACCTATGCGAATTTTTACAATGCCTGTTGGTGGTTTTTTTGTTTTTGGCATTTTAATGGCTCTTATTGTTCATATTGAAACAAAAACAAACAATAACATTAAACGCAGCATTGGTTGCGATGCATGCCCTTCTAAAGCGGTATGCGCGTTAAAAGAGGAGGTTAAAGAATAATGGATGTATCTGCAATTGTGGCAATTTTTTTTACAATGGTTCTTGTAGATAACTATATTCTTGTTAAATTTTTAGGCATATGCCCGTTTTTGGGTGTTTCTAAAAAATTAAACAGTGCTGTGGGCATGAGCGGTGCTGTTATTTTTGTAATGGTACTGGCAACACTTGTAACATGGCCCGTTTACATGCTTTTATTAAAACCGCTTAACCTTGAATATTTGCAAATAATTATTTTTATTTTAATTATTGCAGTGCTTGTTCAATTAGTTGAAATAGTGTTGAAAAAATTTATGCCACCACTTTATAAGGCGCTTGGCGTTTATTTGCCGCTTATTACTACAAATTGTGCCGTTTTAGGCGCGGCTAACTTAAACATATTAAAAGACTACACTTATATAGAAAGCATTTTTAGCTCGCTTGGTGCGGGTGTTGGTTTTATGCTTGCCATGGTGCTTTTTGTTGGTGTTAGGGGCCGCTTAGAAACAGCTAAAACTCCAAAGTGTTTTGAAGGCTTACCAATTACACTTGTTTCTGCTGCCATAGTTAGTTTGTCTTTTATGGGTTTTGGCGGAGTAGTAACAAATTTGTTTGGTTAAAAATTAACATATTTTAAAAGGCAATTGTTTAAATATATTAGTTAGTGCTAGAATGGAGAAATAAAATGTCGATAATGAGTGCAATAATTATTGTTGCTGTTTTGGGTATAGTTGGAGCAAGCATACTTGTTGTTGCAGCACACTTTATGCATGTTGAAGAAGACGAAAGAATACAAAAAGTTACACAAGTAATGCCGGGCGCAAATTGTGGTGCTTGCGGTTATGCAGGATGCGCTGACTACGCAAAAGCAATTGTAGAGGGAGCGCCTGTAAACAAATGTATACCGGGCGGAGATGCATGTGCAAATGCAGCGGCTGAAATTATGGGTGTTACGGCAGGAGCTGTTGCAAAGTATAAAACAATTGTTGCATGTCAAGGAAGTAGTTATAACACACAAAACAAGTATAATTACCAGGGTATTAAAAGTTGTGCGGCTTGTGCGGCGCTTTATGGTGGTAACAGCACTTGTGAATACGGTTGTATAGGTTTTGGCGATTGTGCCGCGGCATGTAAATTTGGCGCAATTGAAATTGAAAATTCTCTTGCTAAAATTATACCTGAAAAATGTACCGGATGCGGAGCGTGCGAAGCGGCATGTCCTAAAAACATAATATGGGTGCGCCCGGAAAGCGAACGCCCAATTGTACTTTGTGCAAATAGGGACAGAGGTGCATTAACAAGAAAAGCGTGTACGGCTGGTTGTATAGGTTGCATGAAATGCCAAAAAATATGCCCTGATGAGGCGATTAAAGTAAAAGATAATGTGGCAAGTATAGATTACAGCAAATGCACAGGTTGCAGAAAATGCGTAAATGTATGCCCTGTAAGCGCAATTGTTGTGGCAAAAAACTAAATAAAGAATATAAAAAGCTCTTAAAAGGTTTGCAACACCTTTTAAGAGCTTTTTTTATGCATTAATTGCATTTTAAATAATATTAATATATTATACAATATTTTTAATACAAAAAAGGAGTAAGCATAAATATGTTAGCAGTAGTAAACAGGCATATTGCACCAATGTATAAATATGCACGTTTTGGAACATGTATAGACGAGGTTTTGTACGGTATGCCGGTAAATGTAATTAAAACAGAGGGTGAATTTTCTTTTATAAAAACACATTATTTTTATAAAGGCTTTGTAAAAACCAGCGCGCTTTATTTTATAAGTAAAGGCAACAATATACACAATAATATGTATGAGAACTTTTTTTCTACTAAAAACTCGCTTTTATGCAAAGAAAGCAAAACAAATAAAAAGCAAAGTAATATACTTGCAAAATATTGCGTTATAACACCATTTGCAGATGTATTAAGCGTGCCTGATGTTAAAGGATTGCTAATGCAAAGCATACCGCGTGGCGGTGTTGTTGCGGCGTACACACGCAAAGATAACTTTTGGCAAAAGGTAATACTTGTAAACGGCAAAACAGGTTATACAAAGGCAAACAATTTAAAAGTAATGCCCTTAGAGGTTAAAAACACAAAATTTATTAACAAAACTAAAGAGCAAAAATTGCGTAACAATATTTGTAAAACAGCACTTTTATACCTTGGTGCACAGTATAGGTGGGGAGGCAAAACACCGCTTGGTATTGATTGTAGCGGCCTTGTATCAATGGCATATATGTTAAACGGTGTAACAATTTACAGAGACAGTAAAATCAATTCTGATTTTTTAACAAAAAAAATTAAAATTGAGCATATTAAAAAAGCAGACATTTTATATTTTCCGGGCCATGTTGCCATGTATTTGGGGTGCGATAAATTTGTGCACTCAACCGCCTTTGAAAACAATAACGGTGTGCGTATAAACAGTTTTAATAACACCTTGCAAAATTACAGAAGAGATTTGCACGAAAATATTTATGGAGCTGCAAGTATTTTTAATAATTAATGCATGCAGAGCAGCTGGCTGTTAGCTGAATGGCAATTAAAAAAGTAATTTTATGCAAAAATACTGTATAAACATACAGTATTTTGTGTTTTTTATGTGCAAATTTAGTTGTTTTGTGCCTTGCAATTTTATATACTATATGATAAACTTTATCAGAGTAAAGAAATAAAGTGCACTGAGATTGCTTTAAAACACAAAAAATAATAAATAGTTTGTATAATTATTTGTTTTTAGCAAAGCAATTTTATCTTAGATGCTATGTACACGATAATTTATACCATTAATGTATATTTGAAAACATTAAAAATTAAAAAAATAAATAATATGCTTAATGCATTTATTATATGGAGGGTGTTAAATATGAAAAAATTATCTGCAATACTTTTAGTTTTATTAATGGCTTTTAGTTTTGTTGCTTGTTCAACATCGCAAGAAACTGAACAACCGGCAGAGCAAACAAGCGAGCAAACAACTGAAGAAACAAGCGAAGAAACACAAACATTTACAGTTGGTATTTTCCAACAATTGCAACACAATGCACTAGATGCCGCAGCAACGGGATTTCAAAACAAATTAACAGAGCTTGCGCAGCAAGAGGGCATTGAAATTGTTTTTGATTTGCAAAATGCATCGTGAGAATCCAGCAATTATGGCCCAATTGCAACAAAATTTGTAAACGATGACGTTGACTTAATTTTAGCAATTGGCACATCTGCTGCACAATCTGCCGCTAACGCAACACAAGAAATACCTATTTTAGTTACTGCTGTAACAGACCCAGAGAGTGCAGGCCTTGTTGATACAAACGAAAACCCGGGAACTAATGTTTCAGGTACATCGGACATGAACCCAATTGCAGACCAAGCAAAACTTTTAATAGATTTGTTGCCGGATGCAAAAACAGTGGGTGTTCTTTATTGTTCTGCAGAGGATAATTCTATACTACAAGCAGGCATGGCTCAAGAAGAATTTGAAGCATTAGGCCTAGAAGTAGTAGTTGCAACTGTTGCAGATTCTAACGAGATACAAGCAGTTACATCAGACCTTGTTAACCAAGTTGATGCAATTTATATACCTACAGACAATACTCTTGCAGGCGCAATGCCAACAGTAGACATGATTGCAGTGCCTGCAAATGTGCCTGTAATTTGCGGTGAAGAAAACATGGCAAAAGAGGGTGGCGTTGCTACATACAGCATAAATTACACAACTTTAGGCGAGCTAACAGCAGAGCAAGCAATTGAAATTTTAGTTAATGGCGCAGATATTAAAACCATGCCTATTGCCTATAGCGAGCAAGAAGATTTAGCTATGTATATTGACGAAGAAAAATTAAATGAAATGGGATACACTGTTCCTGATAGTTTGAAATAATTTTTTTATACGTCAATTTTAATTGAAATTTTAAAATACGACAGGTAATTACTTGTCGTATTTTTATTTTTATGATATAATCTTGCTATTGTATTTGGAGGGTATTATAAATGGATTTTATTTTATCTGTGGGCAGAGGCTTACCCGGGGCGGCTTCACAAGGTTTGATTTTTGGAATACTTGCCATTGGTGTTTACATTAGTTACAGAATATTAGATTTTGCAGACTTAACCGTAGACTCAAGCCTTGCAACAGGCGGGGCAGTAAGCGTTATGCTTTTACATGCGGGAATGAACCCGCTTTTAACATTAGTTTTTTCTGTAATGGCAGGCATGTGCGCAGGTGT
>CAYJDK010000032.1:0-13513 GCA_964368905.1 uncultured Bacteroides sp. | reverse complement strand
AAATACATAATCACCAATGTCACCGGGTTTACAAGCAATATGATATTGCTCTCCTTTACTGTTTAATACATCTTTACTTTGGAAACTCATAATTGTTCTCCTTTTTTTTGTTTTTTTGTTATGAGCAGTTTAAATAATACTGAGAAAATTAAACAAATAACAGCCATTAAAAGTGCATATACATAAGTAACAGTTATGCCTTGATACGTTACTAAAAAGCCTGTTATAAGTGGAGTTATACTGTCAGACGCAGCGGCAACAACGGCTATAATAGCACCTGCAAGTGCAGCATTTTGTGGGTTAAGCCCTGTTGAAAGCATGACTAGTATACTGAAAAGAACACCGACAAAAAGGCCGGTAAGGAAAATAGCTATAAATAAAATTGTTATGTTTTTTGTAAAAATAGCAACTAATAAAGTTAAACAAACAACAAACAAATTAAATATAAGTGCGTTGATAGGTTTTATTTTGGTTAGAATTTTTACAAATGTAAAAGAACCTACCATACTGCCAACATTAAAAAGCGTTAGCATTGAAACAGCAGCAGCAGATTGAATACCTAAACTTTCTGCATAAGTAGCCGTATATAGGTTGGCAGTGTTAAGAATACCACAATAAGTAAAACAAACTACACCTAAAATTACAAAGCCCATAATTTTGCGCTTGTTACTAATAGTAATTGCATGTCCTGATTCTTGCAAAAGTTCTGCCGATTGTTCAACAGAAGGAATACGAGCAAAGGGGAGAAGTATAAGCATAACAGCTGCAATTAAACCTATAAATAGATAAGGATAATAAAACGGCAAGTTAAAAGAAAAAGCTATGCTCATTAATAGAGGTGGCAAAAAGCAACCTGCCCCAAAAAGTGCCTGGCCTGCGCTTAATGCACTAGCATAATGTTTTGGGAAACACACGCTAAGTATAACAGGGCAACACGCGTCTTGGCTGCCCATACCTGCACCACCTAGTGCACTTAAAACAAGGCCTAACATATAGTTAGTGTTAAGTGGTAGGCCAATTAAAAATATCATTAATAAAAAAGTGCCTATGCCAAACATAACTTTAACGCCAAGTTTTTTTGTTAAATAACCTGTAATAAAAACTGTTAACATTCTGCCTGCAGCAAATGCAGAACCAAGGCCGGCAATAGCTGCAATGCTTGTATTATATGTTTGTGTTAACTGTGTTAAACTTGTACCAACAACAAGGCATGCAGCACCTGTTAATAAATAAAGAGCAAAAGCTTCAAAAGCAACTATTTTATTTGTTTTCATACTTTATTAACCGCCTGCATAATTGCATCTATGCCCTGTTGCATTGTTATAGGATTACCACTAAGGTTTAACCGCCTACAAAGTGAGCTAATATGTGGTTGTTTAACCATTGCAAGCTCAAGAGCATCAAAATTCCAAAATATTTCAGATGGAGTTCCTGTTGTAACTATTTTTTTATTTGCCATTACAACAACTCTGTCAAAATTATTTGCTACAAAATCCATATCGTGAGAAATTGTTATGATAGTTTTATTATTTTGTTGTAGCGTTTTTAACATATCTGATAAATTAATATTGCCGTTTAAATCTTGTCCGGCAGTCGGTTCATCAAATATCATAACATCAGAGTCCATTGCAATAATTGCTGCAATTGTTACAAATTTTCTTACTGAAAGAGGTAAGTTGTATGGGTTTTCTTCTTTTGCATATAGCAAATTAGTTAGTTTTAGTGCACTAACAACTCTTTCTTTAACTTCACTTTCACTAAGGCCGGCTTTTTTAGGGCCAAACGCAACTTCGTCAAAAACAGAAGAATGAAATATTTGGTCATCAGGATTTTGGAAAACATAACCAACTGTACGAGAAACTTGAGCAGTTGTGTAATCTTTTGTATTCATATCGCCAATAATTACGTCGCCACTTGTTGGTATAAGCAGTTTATTTAACATTTTAACTGTTGTAGTTTTACCTGCGCCGTTTTGGCCAATAATAGCAACATTTTCTCCGCGTTCAATTTGTAAATTTATATTATCAACGGCAAGGTAGCCGCCCGGATATTCAAAACTTACGTCTTTAACATTTATATAGGACATGTTATTTGCCTCCTATCATTGATGAAATTAGTTTAACTGCCTCGTCTTCTGTGGTGGGAATATATGGCAAGTTTAAACCTTCTTGTGAAAGTTTGTTAAATAAAACAGACATTTGTGGCAATTGTACACCTTTTTCCATTAGGCTAATATCGGCTAAAACCTGTTTGGCATTGCCATGTTTAATTAACTCGCCTTTATGTAAAATTAAAACTTCATCGGCAAATTCAGCAATTAAATCTACTTTATGTTCAACTAAAATAATAGTTTTTTTCTCGTTTTTCAATGCTTCAATAATTTTAAAAACATTTTCTGTGCTTTCAGGGTCTAATTGGCTTGTTGGTTCATCAATTACAAGTATATCCGGTTTTAAAACAATTGTAGAAGCAAGTGCAAGCCTTTGTTGCTGTCCGCCGGACAAAGCAAAAGGATGCTTTAATGCAAGAGCAGTAATGTTTGTTTTTTCCATAACATCAATTACTCTTTGCTCTATTTCAGTTTCAGGCACACCAAAGTTTTCAAGTCCATACGCTATTTCTTCAAAAACAGTGTCTTTAACACCACTTATTTGTGTAAATGGGTTTTGGAATACATAACCTATGCGAAGAGATAGTTCTCCCGAAGTGTACTCTGTTGTTGACCTGCCATCTACAAGTACTGAGCCTTTTAGGTCCCCTTTATAAAAAGAAGGTGCAAAACCGCGCAAAAGTGCACAAAGTGTAGTTTTACCGCAACCGTTTTCGCCAATTACACCGTAAAATTTACCTTTTTCAAAACTATAATTAAAATTCTTAATTGCGCTTTCACTTGTAAGCGGATAAGAATAAGTTACATCTTTTAAGTCTATTACAATACCCATAACAATACCCTCCATGTTACAATTGCAATTGTTATAATTATTGCAATTACATTTGCTACTTTTTCATTGCCCGATTTGTTAAGAACAAATAAATGTGTTTTTGGGCCAGCAACGTCAAAGCCTTTTGATTCAAGCGTTAAAACACGCTCTTCAGAACTTGTTATAGCACCTAAAATTAACGGCACTAAAGACGGGAAAAAAGCTTTCATTCTAACAATAACCGAGCCTTCTGTTTCAACGCCTCTTGCACGTTGTGCATTCATAATTGTTTTACTATTTATTCCAAGTATTTCAATCATTTGCAGTGTAGAAATAAAAACATAAGTTGCTTTATGATTAAGCCCTGAATCCTCAAGTGCACGTGCAAATTCTTTAGATTCAGTAGACTGAAATAGCCAAACAAAAATACCGGCAATATTTAAAATAGAAAACGAAAGTGTTATAGCACTTTTTAAGCCGGCTTGGTATACTTTGATAAATAAAAATTGCGCAACTATTACATCATCCGGTATTAAAAGCGATTGCACAATAAAAATAAATGCTGCAATAAAAATAATTTTTTTATAAGCTTTCCAAAATCTTGAAAAAATGCCTGTTGCTTTACAAAGTAACGGTACAATTAAAACAAACGGAATTAAAAATAAAGGGTATTGCCCGGCACCAACGCCAATGGTACCTAAAAGTATAGAACAAAGTGAATACAGACAAACAATTAAAAATTTGCAAGAAGGGTATAGAGCTGCAATTTTATTTGTTTTATGAATTTGAATTTTATCTACAAACATGTTATAAGCCTTTCTGTATTAAAATACTTGCAATAAATATAGAGTTTTATGTCGATAATAAGGTTTTTTTGTGTATTTTAAAACGACAATAAATATAAGCTTATGACAAACCTAAACTTTGCAAAATTGAGAAACTTCGGCAATTTAACAATACTTGAAAAATAAAATATATTAATTAGTTTGTGAAAATATCGAAGTTTTTGTAAAGGTAAATTTGTCATAAGCTTAAAAGTAAAATTTTACTTTAAAATATTAAATTATTCAGTTGTTGTTGGCTGTTCTTCTTTTTTTGCTTGTTTAATATAGTTTTCGCCGCAACCAAACTTAAGAAAGAACATAAGAAATAATACGGTCTAAAACTGTAAATACACCTTCTGTTCCGATAACAGCGGCCCAAATGTTTGTGCCTGCTGCCATTGCTGTTGCAGTAATAAGCGAAGTACCACCACCGGTAACACCACCAAAAACCAAAACAACTATAGGAGCTGCAGTTATAATAGAAGTTAATGCCATAAGTACCATAGAGATTACCCATTTCCACCAATTGCTAAACATGTTAGCTCTAGCAAGGAAACCAACCACAAGACCTAAAATTAGGTTTACAGGTATAAATGCGAAGTTAACCGGGTTTGCAATGCCTGTAACAACATTAGTTAAAGTACCTGCTACTGCGCCAACCCAAGGTCCGCATAACATAGCAGCAAAAATTGTGCCAATTGTGTCTAAATAAAACGGGAGTTTTAGCAAAGACGCAAGCTGGCCGCCTACAAAGTTAACTGCTACCGCAATTGGTATAATTAAAATTGCAAGCATGCTGAAATCTGTCTTAATTGAGTATTTTTTCTATTCCATAATAGCCTCCTAAATTAAGCGGTTCATCCACTCTTATGTTAGTGATTGTATCAAAAAAATAACAGTAAAGCAACTATTTTTTTGTAATTTATACTAATTGCACATTTTAATTTTTGAAAAATTTACATTTTGTACAAAATTTTATTTTGATATTTCACTTTACAAAATGAAAAATATGGTATAATGTAATGTTGGGTAAAAAAATATATAATCATTGAAAGGGCAAGAAAAAATGGAAAAAACTAAGTTAATTATAGACACAGATTGTGGGTCAGATGATGCCATGGCGATATCAATGGCGTTGAGAGACCCAAACTATGAGATATTAATGTTCTCAACAGTTGCAGGTAATGTTAATGCATACCAAGCGGCAATAAATACACTTACTACAATTGAGTTTGCAAACACATATGCGCCACCGGTATACATTGGGTGTAATAGGGCATTGCTTAAAGATATGCATTTTGCACATGAAACTCACGGCGAAGATGGAATGGGCGATATAGGTTTAAAACCAAAAAAATTACAAGTAACTCCCGGTAATGGTGTTTTGAAAATGCTTGAAATATTAAGAAATGAACCAGAAGGAACAATTGAAGTTATTACGCTTGGCACACTTACAAACATTGCTGTTGCAATTATGCTTGAACCGGATACAGTTAAAAGAATTAAAAGAATATCCGCTATGGGTACTGCAGGACTTGGAACGGGTAATGTTTCGCCTGTTGCAGAGTTTAATATATGGCAAGATGCTCATGCTGCAAAAATAGTAACGGAATTTGGAGTACCATTGCTTTATGTTGGATGGGACGCTTGCATTGATGATGCAATGTTATCTGAAGATGAAATTAAACAAATAAGAAACAGTTCTGATTTAGGTAAGTTTGTTATTGACTGTAACAAAACTCTTATGAATTTAAATAAAGAGCGCTTTGGCGTTCCTTGCCTTGATATGGCAGACCCTGCCGCAGTTGCAGCAATACTTTACCCTGAATGTATTGATACATGTGACAGTTATTATTGTGAAGTAGATGTTTCACAAGGGCCTTCTTTTGGCGGAGTACTTGTAGACAAGTACCATTTTAGTGGCAAAGAGCACAACGCTTTAATTTGTAGTAAATTAATACCTGAAAAATATAAAGAGTACATTTTTAAAACTTTGGGGGTGCAAAATGCTTAAAATAATTTTTGTTGCACATTGTGTTTTAAATACTGCTTCAAAAGTTGTTATGTATGAAAAAGAAAGCATGGCAGCAGAAGAAAAATTGCGTTTAAAATTTATGACAAGGGCAATTGAACAAGGTGTGCAGCTAGTTCAATTACCTTGCCCTGAATTTAATATGTACGGAGCAAAAATATGCGGGCACGTTAGCAATCAATTTGACAACCCGTTTTTTAAAGAAAACTGTAAAAAGATGTTAAAACCTATTATAATGGAAATGAAAGAATACTTATCATGTCCTGATAGATTTAAGGTGTTGGGTGTTGTAGGCATAGACGGAAGTCCATCTTGCGGAGTAAATTTAACTTGTACGGCAGATTGGTACGGCAGCTTTGGAGAAAGAGAAAATTTAAGCGAAACATTAAATTCCGTTGAAATGGTTAATAAAAGAGGCGTTTTTATGCAAGTGCTTTTTGAACTTATGGATGAAGAGAACTTAATAGAAGCTATACCGGTTAAAGGCCTTTTTGCTGAAAATGAAAACGAAATAATGTCTTTACTTGATTTTTAATATTTAAATACATAAAATATTAAACCTAACATAATATTACTTGTGTTAGGTTTTTAAATTGTGGTATAATATTAGAAAAAATATTAATATTAGTTTTTATTTTTGAGAGGAGATTTATAAATGGCTAATTGTAATAAATGCGGTTTTGAAGTTCAGCCAACAGCAAAGTTTTGTGATAATTGCGGACAATCTATTATGACTTCAGAACAGGGTGCTCAAAATCCTATTGGAGGAAATACACAAAACATTCAAACACAGCAATTTAATCAAAATAATACTCAGCAGTATGGAGTACCTAATCAAGGACACGCATACAACGCACCAAATGAAAATCAACAGTATGGCGTGCCAACACAAGGGCAAGCCAATAACACACCAAGCGGAAATCAGCCATACGGAACACCAAACCAAGCGCAAACTTATAATAATATGCCATATAATGGGCAACAAAATAATTTTAACCAACAATACGGGGCAAATAACGGCATGAATTATCCAAGTGATATTCAATTGCCCTCTAGCGGTTACCCGCAACCAATGTCTAATAAAAAAGCATTTATAATTTTAGGTATTGTTGGCGGTGCGGTATTACTTTTAATTTTTGCAATAATGTTGATTTTTTCAATGTCTGAAGATCCATCTTCAAACAATGATTTTGGAATAGATTCAGATGTTATTGATGACGGCGTTCAAAATGAAATGAGTACAGAGCCTTCAGGCATATATATACTTTCTTCTATGACTACAATGGGTTTTACTATGAATTATACAGACCTAATGTCGGCAGGAATGGAAATGGAAGTTAATTTTAAAGATAATGGTGATGTAGAACTATCATCTTTTGGGGAAGTAACAACGGCAGAAGTTAACCATGAAGATAAAACAATTGTTATTGGTGTTGATACGTTAACGTACATGAAAGATGGCGATAACATAATAGCATCGGGTGAAAGCGATGGCATAGAAATTGAATTTGTGTTTACACATGAAAACAGCCCTAATTGGGAAGAAATAGAAGCCGAAAACAGTTCTTTGGAAGATATACTAAACAATGGCGGAACAGAAGGCTCAACCGATTTTGATGCACCGGGTTATGGTGCCGTTAATACAATACCTGTAGATAGTCTTTCAAACCCATCAGATTGGTATGGCATTGTAACAATATCAAATTATTCAGGCCCAAACCCTGAAATACAAGGTGAGTACGAGGCTTATGGTTATATAGGCGAATTAATGGATGGATCACAATATTTTGAAGTGTATGTACAAGATTTTTATGAAGATGAATATCCAATTATTAGCTGTTATATAGATTTGCACACTGATACGTTTTATCCAATAGTAGACGACGAAGCATGGGTTATGGATGCATATATGAAAGATGAAGATAGTATATGGTATTCGCCAACTCTATTTAATGGAATTCTTTCTGCAAGTTATGATTATGAACTTGACGAAGAAAGCTATTTACTTGAGTATTCTTTAAGTCAAATAGGCGAAGAATCAATGTCTGACTATTTAGCGCCATAGTAAAATTATATGTTAGTTTTATAATAAAACAGCCCTTAACAAAATTGCAAGACAAATTTGTTAAGGGCTGAATTTTACAATTACAATATTAAATATAATTTTTTATTAAAAATTTATAGTATTAAATTTTGTTTAAAATTAAAATTATAAAAGTTTGGTTATATATATTATTTTAGCAATCCATTAAAAAAATTATCTACAAACCAAGGTTTTTTTACGCTAAATTCTTTGCTGTATAAGTATTCACACGGTGCACTCGGTTTTTTGGTAAATATTATTTTATTGGCACAAAGTAGTTGATATTTAGTCTTATGTTTTTTGTTTTCTAAGTTTATTCCATATTTGCCATCGCCTAAAATAGGGCATCCAATATGGCTTAATTGTGCACGTATTTGATGTGTCCGCCCTGTTATTAGCTCTACTTCTAATAAAGAAAGAGACCCTTTTTCACAAAGAACTTTATATTTTGTTTCTATTTCTTTTGCACCGTTTCTATAAGTATCGTATATATACACTTTGCCTTGTTTTGGGTTTTTATATAAAAAACTTTTTAAATATGCTTTTTTAAGTGCAGGTTTATTAATTGTAACACATATGTATTTTTTTAATATTTTTCGCTCTTTAATTGCATTTACCATACTAATTAAAGCTTGCTCGTTTTTAGCAATTATAATTGCACCACTTGTTCCTGTGTCTAGCCTATGGCAAAGAGAGGGTGTAAATGTGTTACTAGGCGCATATGCGTTTTTATTGTATAAATATAGTATTGCCCTATTAATAAGAGTATCAGGCGCTTTATTTGTTTCATCAATAGAGACAGTACCACTTGGTTTATTTAAAATTAAAATATTCTCGTCTTCGTATATGATATCTACAATATTTTTTGCTTTTAAAAATATATGTTCATCATTGTCTGATACATATTTATCAGGCACATAAAAATGAATAACATCCCCAACATTTACAGTTTGTGTTATATTTATTTTCTTTTTGTTAACTTTTATTTTGTTTTCACGTGTATACTTGTATAATAATCCTTGTGTCATATCTGGAAAATGTTCAAGTATAGCTTTGCTTAAACGCATTTTTTGTTTTACTATTATTGTTTTCATTTATTGCTCCTTATAAAGCAAAATAAGTATTATAATACATTTTATCAAATTATATTATAAATTGTCAAAAATATATTTTAATATGGTTTTTGCAATAATATTACCAATATATAACTTTACGTGAACTATTAAAAATGGTATAATAAAATTAAATAAGCATATACATACTTAATATTAATAATACAAAAATGCAAACTGTAAAGTGCAACAGCTTTACAGTTTGCGCATGGAAAAAATTTTGAAGTTTTTAAATAGTAAATTACTATTTTTTCTTATTAAAAAATGGAGGTTTTATATGAGAGAAGTTTATGTTCAGTTTAATCAAAGCTCTCAGGTGCAAAATTTTGTGCGAACTTTAAGCCAATTACCGGGAGATTTTGAATTTGTTAGTGGTTTTAGGATAATGGACGCGCGCTCAATTATGGGTATATTTAGTTTAGACTTATCAAAACCAATTAAATTGAGAATATATGATGATAACGAAGAAACTGTAAATTTAATAAAACAGTTTATATAATAATTATTAATACAATGCATTAAGATTGGAGCATATAATGGAAAATGAATTTGTTACACTAACACTTGCAAAACAAAAAAATATAGCGCTAATAGCACACGATGGAAAAAAAACAGAAATGCTTGAATGGTGCAAATATAACAAAGAAATATTACAACAGCATTTTTTGTGTGGAACAGGAACAACGGCAACATTAATTGCACAACATACAGGCATGCCGGTAAGGGCTTATAATAGCGGGCCACTTGGTGGAGACCAACAAATAGGAGCAAAAATTGTTGAAGGAAGCATAGATTTTATTGTGTTTTTTTCTGACCCGCTTTGTGCACAACCACATGACCCTGATATAAAAGCATTGTTGCGTATTGCACTTGTGTACGATATTCCTATTGCCACAAATAAAGCTTCTGCAGATTTTATGATAACTTCAAGTTACATGAATGATGAATACTCACGCAAGGTTGAAAACTTTCACCTAACGGTTAAACGCAGAAGCGAGGATATGTCGGAATAAATTTATAAATGTAAAATATAATAATGATTATTTATTATTTTAATAATAAATATAAACCGCACTAATTTTATTATTACCATTTTACTAACACAACACTTGACAAATTGACTTACTTAATTTAAAATTTATTTATGATATTAACTTTAAAACTCACAATATTATTTTGCTGAGTGAATTTTTGAAACGAGGAAAAATTATGCAAAGAATACAAACTATTGAAACACGCGATTTAAATGAAAGCAAAAAAGACGGCGGATGTGGCGAGTGCCAAACTTCTTGCCAGTCTGCTTGTAAAACTTCATGCGGTGTAGCAAACCAACCATGTGAAAAAGAGTAAAACAGGTAATAACTTATGCCGCCTGAAATGGGCGGCTTTTTATATGTATAAATAGACAAAAGGTTGAAAATGAATTTTAAACTTAATTATTAAAAATCCGTTTTTCTCTTTCTCGTCAGGTATGCCTGACAACCTAAAAGCAAGGCACAAACATTGCCATTATTTATGGTTGTTTTGCGCCTTGCAGCGCAGCAGAAAGGATTGGTCATATTTTATGATTCATCAATATAAATTAAATAATTTTAATATAGTTTTAGACATAATGAGTGGTTCTATACACGTTGTAGACGATGTAATGTATGATATTATAAGCATGTATGAAACACAAAGTAAAGATGAAATTATTGAAAAAATTTTAAGTAGTAATGACAAACAATATAACGTAACGCGCCAAGATTTAAACGAATGTTTTGAAGAAATAACTACATTAAAGAATAACGGTAAATTGTTTGCAAAACAAAATTACAGTGAAATTGCAACAGATTATAAGAATAAAAGTAAAGTTATTAAAGCATTATGTTTGCATGTTGCACATACATGTAATTTAAATTGTAGCTATTGTTTTGCAGCGCAAGGTAAATTTAATGGCGAAGATGCACTAATGAGTTTTGAAACAGGTAAGCGTGCACTTGATTTTTTAATAGAAAATTCAGGAACACGCAAAAATTTAGAAGTTGACTTTTTTGGTGGCGAACCACTTGTTAATTGGAGCGTTGTAAAACAGCTTAACAAAAATTTTAGGTTTACATTAACAACAAATGGCGTACTTGTTAATGATGATGTAATAAATTTTGCAAATAAGCACATGCATAACGTTGTGTTATCTTTTGATGGAAGAAAACATGTGCATGATAATTTTCGTAAAGATATAAACGGAAACGGAAGCTATGAAAAGATATTGCCTAAATTTAAAAAGTTTGTAGATAAACGAGAGCATAAAGGCTATTATATGCGTGCAACCTTTACGCACGAAAATATAGATTTTACAAACGATATATTACATATGGCGGATTTAGGTTTTACACAACTTAGCATGGAACCTGTGGTTTGTGACGAAAATGACGCCGCAGCACTTACAAAAGAAGATTTACCTATCATTTTAAACGAATATGAAAAACTTGCAATAGAAATGTTGAAACGCCAAAAACAAGGCAATTCTTTTGAGTTTTACCACTATATGCTTGATTTAAAAAATGGGCCATGTGTGTATAAAAGAATAACAGGATGTGCAAGTGGTACTGAATACATGGCGGTTACTCCATGGGGAGAGCTTTTTCCATGTCATCAATTTGTAGCAGACAGAGAATACTTACTTGGAGACATTTGGAAAGGTGTTACAAATAAAAAAGTGCAAGATTCATTTAGAAGCTGTAATATATATTCTCGCGAGGAGTGTAAAACTTGCTGGGCTAATATGTACTGTTCCGGTGGATGTGCCGCTAACTCTTACCACGCAACAGGGGACATTAACGGCATTTATGAATATGGATGTACTTTGTTTAAAAAGAGAATTGAGTGTGCAATTATGATGCATATTGCAAATGCCATATAGTTATAAAAAGTGCAATTTACTTTAAAATTTAAAGTTATTATAATATAGCTGCCGGAGGATTTTTATGGAAACACCAATATGTGATTTTGTAACAAAATATGCTAACAAAAAAACTGCTCGTTTTCATATGCCGGGGCATAAAGGAAATGGTATACTTGGCTGTGAGCACCTTGATATTACTGAAATATCCGGTGCTGATGATTTAAGTAATCCACATGGAATTATATTAGAAAGCGAAAAAAACGCAACACAATTGTTTAACACAAGGCATACATTTTATAGCGTAGGCGGGTCGTCACAAAGCATAAAGTCAATGTTAAACTTAGCAAAGCTGTACTCAAAAAACAATAGTAAAACTATAATTGCGGCTCGTAATTCGCACAAAGCATTTTTTCATGCTTGTGCACTGCTAGATTTACAGCCTATTTGGATGTATACTAACAGCGAGGCTGCCTCTTATTATAGTTTTAACATTAATGCGGCTGATTTAAATAATATGCTTAGCAAATGCATTGAAATGCCAATTGCTGTTTTTGTTACTTCACCTGATTACTTAGGAAACGTTTTAAATATACAAGAATTATCAGATGTTTGCAATAATTACGGTATTCCTTTACTTGTAGACAATGCGCACGGGGCTTATTTTAGTTTTTTACAAAACAACAAATATAAACACCCTATTGATTGCGGCGCCGATATTTGTTGTGACTCAGCGCATAAGACACTACCTGTTATTACGGGCGGAGCCTATTTACACATTAATAAAAATGCACAGCACTCTTTTGAAAAAAGTGCAAACGTTGCATTATCATATTTTGGCTCAAGCAGTCCGTCATATCTTGTTTTACAATCTCTTGATAAATGTAATGAATTATTAAAAAACGGGTATGCAAAAAATATAAATGATTTTGCTGAATTTATATTTACAATAAAAAACAAATTAAAAAAATTAAATATGGATATTTTAGAAAGTGACCCGCTTCGTATAGTAATAAGTGCAAATAAAAAAAGATATACAGGGCATGAGCTAAATAAGATTTTAAGTGAAAACAACATTGAATGTGAGTATAGTGATGACTTTTTTGTTGTTTTAATGATAACTCCACAACTTGAGCAACATTATTTTTTTAACTTGCTTAATGTTTGCACCAATATTAACCATGATGATTTTCAATGTAATGATTTATTAAATTTTAATTATGTACAATGTGAGATTGTATTGTCACCACGAGAGGCAATGATGTCTAAATACGAAACGTTGCTTTTAGATGAATGTGTAGGAAGAATATGTGCTACACCAACTGTATCTTGCCCGCCTGCTGTTCCTATTGTGCTTGGCGGAGAATTAATAAATAAAGAATCTTATAAATTATTAAAACATTTTAATGTAGTGCATTTAGATGTAATTAAATAATAAAAATTAATGTTTTATCTTTAGAATATGCCATTAATTGTAAGTAATTTAATATTAAATAAACAAAGTTATAACACTTTAAAATAATTATTAGGAGTGTAAAAAATTGAGAATTTGTATTGAAAACGGATTAGTAATTTTACCGTCAGGAACAGTTAGTAACAAAAATTTGTTAATTAACGGAGAAAAGATTGAAAAAATTTGCGATAAAAATGATGTAATATG
>CAYJDK010000031.1:10604-13799 GCA_964368905.1 uncultured Bacteroides sp. | reverse complement strand
GAAAAAACTTATAAAATACCATTTTAAACCGGACTATTCGCCTGATTATTTGCGCGGATGCAACTACATAACGCACCTTTGTTGTTTTAAAAAACAGTTAATGGAAACGGCAGGCGGTGGCGAGAGAAGTGAGTTTGACGGCGCACAAGATTACGATTTTATTTTGCGCTTAACAGAAAATGCAAAGCGCATACACCATATACCAAAAGTGCTGTATTTTTGGCGCCACCACAGTAACTCAACAGCAAGCGATATTACGGCAAAACCGTATGCAATAAAAGCGGGCGCAAACGCTATAAACGAGCACCTAAAGCGCCTAAATTTAAAAGGGCATGTTACGCCTGTTAAAGAATTTCAAGGCTCTTATAAAGTAGAATACGAGCTAGAATCTCGCCCACTGATTTCTGTAATAATACCAAACAAAGACAGTGTGGAAGATTTGAAAAAATGTATTGCCTCTTTAATTAAAAAAGGTGGATACAAAAATTTAGAAATAATAATTGTTGAAAACAACTCTGAAACCAGCGAGATTATACAGTTTTATAAAACGCTTGTAGCACGTGTGCCAAATGTTAAAATATTGCGATATGTTGGAGAATTTAATTTTTCTGCCATAAATAATTTGGGAGTAAAAAATGCAAGCGGAGAGCACGTTTTACTTTTAAATAACGACGTTGAGCTTTTAAGCGATAATTTTATATGTGAAATGTTAAGTTATTCTCAGCGTAAAGACGTTGGAGCAGTTGGAGCAAAACTGTTTTACCCGGATAACACTGTGCAACATGCCGGCGTTTTTATAGGCATTGGCGGCAGCGCAGGGCATAGCCACAAAGGGCATGTTGGCAACGATGCCGGAGATATGTTCCGCCTAAGTACAACTCAAAACATGAGTGCTGTAACAGGTGCGTGCTTAATGGTAAAACGCCAATTATACATTAAAATGGGCGGGCTGGATGAAAAAAACTTTGCCGTAGCATATAACGATGTTGATTTTTGCCTTAAACTGCAAAAACAAGGTTTTGTAAATGTGTTTACACCTTTTGCAAAAGCATACCACCACGAGAGCAAAACGCGCGGAGACGATACAAATTGCGGCGGAGAAAAACAAAAACGCTATGAGGGTGAAAAAGCGCGCTTTGTTGCAAAATATGCCGATATTATGACGAACGGAGACCCTTACTACAACCCTCATTTAACATTAAAATACGAAAATTACGGTTATAAATAACGGTTATATTTAATAATAACCACCGTATTATAAACAGTAGGCTGTTGCACATTAAGCCTTTTATGGCAACAGCCGTTTTTGTTGCTTTTTAATATTTAATGCCTGTAAACAAGAATTAAAAAGCGCGTTAGCATTAAAAAACACGTTATTAGCTTGCGGTGTTTAAAGGTATATGCATTTTAATAAAAACCATATATTCTAATTTTAAC
Source organism: uncultured Bacteroides sp. (assembly GCA_964368905.1). Taxonomy (GTDB): domain Bacteria; phylum Bacillota; class Clostridia; order Oscillospirales; family Ruminococcaceae; genus Ruthenibacterium. Next base: position 12,362 of record CAYJDK010000031.1, on the reverse strand, counting down.
ATTTGCAAAATTTTAAAACAAAGCATTTAAGCAAGCCTATATTAAAAAGTAATTAGCATTACGAAAAGAGAGTGATTATATGCAAATAAAACTAAAAATAAAACGTATAAAAGAGTTGTTTGCATACGGCTTTAAAGCGTTAAAACAAGATGGATTTGACAAAACCTTTATAAGGGCGGTTGGCTTTTTTAAGCGTAGGTTTGCAAAAAAAAGCGGCAGACTATTGCCGCCAAAGCATGTTTTAAGCGCACAAAGAAAATTTAATGCAGAAAAATGGCCAACAATTAGCATATGTGTGCCGCTATATAATACACCTGAAAAATATTTGCGAGAGTTTTTAAACAGCATTATGGCACAAACTTGCGCAAATTGGCAGCTTTGCCTTGCAGACGCAAGCAACGAGGCAAACGCACACGTAAGCGATATTATAAACGAGTATAAAGATAGCCGCATACAGTACGTTAAGATAGATAACGATGGGATATCTGAAAACACAAACGCAGCGGCAACACTTGCAACAGGAGACTACATTGCCCTTGCGGACCACGACGATATTTTGGCGCCACACGCCGTTTATATGGTTTGTAAAACTGCGTTTGAAACAAAGGCAGAATTTATTTATAGCGACGAAGCATTGTTTACAAAAAATTATTTGCGCCCTAAAGCGGTGCATTTTAAACCTGATTTTGCATATGACTACCTTTTGAGTTGTAACTATATTTGCCACTTTACGGCTATAAAATCAGATATATTTATGAATGTAGGCGGCCTTAACCCAGAGTATGACGGAAGCCAAGACCATGATTTGTTTTTAAGGCTTATAGAAGACTATACGCCTGTTCACATACCAAGAGTTTTGTACTATTGGCGAGTGCATGAAAATTCTACATCTGGCGGAACACAGGCAAAACCGTATGTGGAACAAGCGGCAAAAAATGCAATACATGCGCACCTTGTGCGTGTAGGCGCTAACGCTACGGTTGAACAAGGGCTGTTTCCAAGCACTTATAAAGTGCAGTACGAGCTTATTAAAACACCACTTGTTTCAATAATTATTCCAAACAAAGACCATGTTGAAGACTTAGATAAAGCGTTAAATTCTGTTATAGAAAAAACGACATATAAAAATTATGAAATTATTATTGTTGAAAACAACTCGGAAAACGAGGAAACGTTTAAATATTATAAACAAATAGAAGAAAAACATAAAAATATACGTATTGTATATTATGAAGGTGGGTTTAATTTTTCGGCAATAAACAATTTAGGCGCAAAAAATGCTAAGGGCGATTACTATTTGCTTTTAAATAACGACGTTGAAGTAATAAACGAAGAATGGCTTACAGATATGGTAAGCCGCTGTATGCAAGACGGTGTTGGTATAGTTGGGGCAAAATTATATTATCCGGACAATACGTTGCAACACGGCGGAGTAATAACAGGGCTTGGTGGTTTTGCAGGGCATAGCCATAAATATGCAGCAAAAGGCAGTGGTGGCTACATGTTCCGCACAGGTAGCGTACAAAACTTTTCTGCCGTTACCGCAGCGTGTATGGTTGTAAAGGCATCTGTATTTAAAGAGCTTAACGGCCTAGACGAAGAGTTTGCCGTTGCGTTTAACGATGTGGATTTTTGCCTTAGGGTAAGAAATGCTGGGTACCGTATTATATTTACACCTTATGCAGAACTTTACCATTACGAGAGCAAAAGCCGTGGCCTAGATGAAAAAGATAAAGAAAAATTTAAAAGGTTTAACAA
>CAYJDK010000031.1:848-10594 GCA_964368905.1 uncultured Bacteroides sp. | reverse complement strand
TCTTTGAAAAAAGATCCATTTTATAATATTAACTTAACGCTTGATATTGAAGATTTTTCAGAATCGGCGGCATTGCCTGAATATTAATATGATAGCCGCCTTGTTATTATAACAATGCGGCTAATTAATACTGTTTTGCACTGTGCATTTATTTAAAACTAGAAAGTGTAAAGTTTATGCCGGGCTGTGAATTAATTGTTTTTTAAGGGGAGAGCAATGCAAAGTTTTAACGAAATGCTAAAAGAACAAAACGCAATTAAGGCGCAAAGCGCAATTAAAGCACCAATAAGTGCAAGTGCAGAGCAAAGCTTTTTTGCACAAAAAAAAAGCGCCCTACGTAAAGAATTTAGGGCGCAAATTAACAATTTACCATTTGAGTATACATATGGTGCTTCTGCGGCAATATGTGAAAAGCTGTTAAACCTTAACGAGTATTTAACAGCAAAAACAGTGTTTTGTTATGTGGGAACAAACCGTGAAATTCAAACAACTATTTTTATACAAAATGTATTAAAAACACAAAAAATACTGTGTGTACCATTGTGTGTGCAAAGTGAAGCGCAACAAAACGTAGGCAAAAACGTAGAAATGGTTGCAAAAAAACTAATAAACATGTCACAATTAAGCATGGGCTCGTACTCAATAGAAGAACCACCAATGCATGCAATTACAGTAGACCCAAGGGAAATAGACGTTGTTATAATGCCGTGCATGGCGGCAGACAAAACAGGTGCAAGGTTGGGCTATGGCAAAGGATTTTACGACAGATATTTAGCAAGGACTAGAGAAGATTGCAAAAAAATTATAATTTGCAGGCATAAAATGCTAAAACAACCGGGCGTTATACCAATGGAAGGGCACGATGTGTTTGCAAATATGGTTGTAACAGAAGAGGAAACTTTTAATGTGAGCTAAACGTTTTAAATGTTGATTAATGGCGCTTGTGAAAAACAATTGAAAATACAACTTTTGTATAAAGCATGGCTGTGGTGTAGCATTTTAAGCAAGCGCCGCCATGTACGTTTGGGAGTCAAGGCACTTGACATTGAAGTTGAAAATACAACTTTTGTAAAAAGCATGGCTGTGGCGTAGCATTTTAAGCAAGCGCCGCCAAGCACGTTTGGGAGTCAAGGCACTTGACTGAATGTACATCCGCAATAATTTTGCGTATAAATATTATGCAACTTTGCAAGCTCCATACTATGTTTAAACCCTTCATTCTTTTTAAAATCTGCAGGTAAAAACCTAACACAATTTTCGCTTTGCAAACTTAACCCAATTTCGTTAATAACTTGTGCGTTTTTATGTGGGCTAACGGTTAAAGTTGTTGTAAAATAATCACATTTATTTAAAATTGCAACTTTTTTGGCTATGTCAAGTCGCAGTTTAAAACATTCAACACAGCGTTTACCGCCTTCTTTTTCGTCATGCAACCCTTGCACACTCTTATAAAAAAAACTAGGCGCATATACACTATGAATTAAAGAAACTTCGCCATCATGTACTTTTTTAATATACTCAATTTGGGCATTTAGCCTTTTGTCATACTCTTCTTTTGTGTCTATATTGGGGTTAAAAAACAAAACAGTTACGTTAAACGTTTTAACAAGCACACTAAGCACATGTGCAGAACAAACAGCGCAACAACTGTGCAATAATAATTTAGGCTTGCTGTCTGCAGGAATACTTTTTACTATTTCCTCAAACTGTTTTGCGTAATTTATTTTCATAACATATAACCAACCTTTTAAAATATATCATAAATTAATTAAAGCCTGCTGAATAATAATATATTTAGCAGGCTTTAATTATATCAAAAAATATACGTTATGGCAAAAATACACATAACAAAAACCAATAATAGCGTTTGTATGTTATGCACAAGTTGCATGCAAATTTTTAATGCAAACCAAACAAAAACACTTGAAATATATCAAGTTTATATAAAAAGTAAGCGATATTACGAAAAATTCACACAAAATATTGTTAATTGTTTTAAAATATATTCAAATGCTATTCATAAATATACTGTAAAATAATCACATCGGTTAAAACCCGTTTATGCCACAAAGAGTATAAAAAGTATTATGTGCCCTTTTATTTTTAAGAGTGTTAATAAAATGGTTTTAAAATTTAATTGTGTTGCATATACTCTTTGATAGATGCCTTTGTTTGCTCTTAATAAAGGCAAAAGCGTATAGTTTAGAGGAACCTCAAACTGAAAATACGCAAGGGCAACTGCCTTTTTAGCTGAGTGCTGTAATAAATTACACTAACTCGGCGACAAAAAATTCCTCGCTAATGCGAGTTTATAATACTGCAAGGGGTAAAGTTTAAAATGGCTTTACCCCTTGCGCATTTTTTTGCAAAAAACATATAACTAATATGGTACAGTTTTATTAAACACCTAGTGTAAAAAAAGCAAAAAATAAAAAACCAATAACGCATAAATGGCTTGCACATGCGCAAAACAGGCTTTAATTAATTGACTTTTACCGTGCATACTGATATAATTTAAAAGTTAAAAATAAAAATAATTTAAACTAAAATTCAACAGAAAGGGGCGTTATTGTGCAGTTTACCTCTATGGCTTATCTTGGCTTTTTTTGCGCGGTATTTGCAATTTACTATATATGCCCCTTGCGTTTTAAGTGGGCATGTCTTCTTGCGGCATCTGTTTTGTTTTATAGCCTTTTTGGCGTTTATATGCTTGCAATACTTTTTGCTTGCACTTTTGTGTCTTATACACTTGGAATTATACTTGCAAAAAAACGCAGTAAAATTTGGCTTTTTTGTAGCATAGGCGTTACTCTTTTACCGCTGCTTTTTTTTAAATACGCAGACAGTGTTTTTTCACTTAACCAAAACACAAGTTTTTTTTCAAGTTTAACTCCGCTAGGGCTTAGTTTTTTTACATTTAAAATAATAAGCTATTTAATTGAGGTATAAACAAAAAAAATAAAAACATGCACACATATTGGCAAAAATGCTATATATGTAACTTTCTTTACTCAAATAACGTCCGGCCCAATTCAAAAACCGTCAGAGCTAATAGGGCAAATTGAAAACATAAAAGAAAAGTTTAACTATGAAAACGCAATAAAAGGCACGCATTTAATTTTATTTGGCCTTTTTAAAAAATTATTAATTGCAGACGCACTTTTTAAACACGTTAGAATAGCTTTTGAAAGCCACGAAGTTATTACAGGACCGGCCGTAATTTTAGGCGCATTACTTTATACTATCCAAATATATTGCGACTTTTCAGGCTACTGCCACATAGCAATGGGCTGCATGAACATTTTAGGTTTTACAGTGCCATATAACTTTAAAAGCCCATATTTTGCAACGTCTATGCGTGATTTTTGGTCTAGATGGCATATAACATTATCTACATTTTTAAAAGACTATGTTTATATACCGCTAGGCGGAAACAGAAAAGGCAAACTGCGCACTTATATTAACATAATAATAACTTTTTTAATTAGTGGGCTTTGGCATGGTACCGGGTTACAATTTATTGTTTGGGGCATTTTACATGGCATATACCAAGTAGTGGGCAGCGCAACAAAAAATGCAAAAAACAAATTATATACGGCATTGCATATAAAACAAACAGGCATATTTGCCATTTGTATAAAAACATGTATAACTTTTTTACTTGTAAGTATAGCATGGGTGTTTTTTGGTGCACAAAGTTTGCAACAAGCACTCGGCATGTTCGCTCAAATGCCTGTGGGGATATCGCCGTCACCGTCGGCATGGTTGCATGCACTGGCAGTATTACAATTTGAAAACATGGAAATTTTGCGCATAGCACTGTTTTGCGTTATTGCATTTATAATAGACTATAAAGCAAAAAATCAAGGCTTTACACAATGGTTTGCAAATTTAAAAGCACCTTTAAGAATTGCTATATGTTACGTTTTTATTTTTAGTGTTGTAATATACGCACCACTTTTAGCAACGCCGTTTATTTATTTTCAGTTTTAGGGGTAAAGTGTAATTATGAAACGTTTTTTAAAAAATACTTTTATATTTTTATTACCTGTTTTTATGTTTTGTGCCTTTATTTTTTTTATAGCACTTAAAAGCGGAGAATTTATGCATACGTCACAAGTTGTGCAAAAAACAATGCAAGGAGAAGTACACCTTTTTGGCCTTGCGTTTAGATATGAAGATTTTGAGTATAAACATGCAATGGCATCTGAAAAAAAGGCAGAAGTTTTAGTTTTGGGCACGTCCAGAAGTATGCAGTTGCGCAAAGAATTTTTTGAAACAGACAGTTTTTATAACGCAGGCGGCTCTTTGCCGTTTTTACCGCAAGCATATAATTTTTTAAGTAAAATGCCTAAAGAAAGTTTACCGCAAAAGCTAATTTTAGTGTTAGACCAAAACTTGTTTAACGCAGCAACATATGAAGAGGACGAGCAAAGAGATACTAGTGATTATGAATTTAAACCAATAACAATAAACGATTATTACACTGTGTTTAGGCAAACGATAGATGCATTTGGTAAAGGTAAAATAAATATTGAAAGCATGCTAAAAGCTAATGGGCAAAGCGTGGGAATTGCCGCAGTACAACGGCAGGCGGGCTTTTATGAAGATGGCTCTTATTCAAACGGAAACGATGTAATTTATGCAAACAATCAACCGCTTGAAAACGTTCAAGATGTTTTATGGCGAATTGATAACAACACAAACCATTTTGAGCATTCTTCTGAAATAAGCGAGCTTGCGGTAAAAGAAATTGAAAAGTTGTTGCAATTTTGTGCAGAAAACAACATACAAGTAACAGCGTTTTTACCGCCATATGCACCAACTGTAAACGAGGCATTACAAAACAGCAATAATTTTGAATATATGCCAAAAATATATACAAGTATTTTACCAATATTTGAAAAGCACAATTATGAACTTTTTGATTACACTAATTTAAACGAAACTAAAGACGAAATGTATATAGACGGTTTTCATGGTTCTGACAGAGTGTATGCGTTAATTTGTGCAAAACTAGCAGAAAGTAGCGAGAACTTAGAAAATATTTTAAACGAGAAGTATTTGTTAAGCTTATTTAACGCACAAGGAAACCCATTAACGGTAGAGTTTTAAAACGGCCAAAAATAATGCTGTTTTAACAAAATAAAAAGGAGCACATTTAATGAAATTTACAAAGAGAACATATTTATTAATGGGCATGGTGTCTTGTGCTTGTAGCTTTATAGCAGGGGCACTGCTAATATTAAACATAACAATGGGCCTTTTAATAAATATTTCAAGCATTGGCCTTGCCGCAATGATGCTTTTTATAATACCGCGCACTGACGTAAAAATTCAAAAAATTACAGGTTTTATTGCAAGTGTTTTTATTATATTAGACATGGCTTCAATTAGTGCCTCGCCACTGTTTACAAACGTAAGTGCTGTATGCGGTGCCGCGGCTTTTTCCATATTTGCTTGTGGTTACATATGCACAAAAAATAAAGCAAAAGACGAAAGCGTTAATACAATGGCGTATCTTGTTTTTTTAGTATGCGGTGTGCAAATTTTTGCGCTATTTTACGGCGTTTCATATATGATGGGTGCGGTGTTGATAATGACAATAAGCGCTGTACAAGGTGTGTTTTTGTATACACTTTTAAAAGAGTACAGTTAAAACGCACGGCAAATTGTATGCTACTTTAAGTTAAAACTCAAATTTTAAGTAATAAATGCGTTTTAATATTCATACAATTAAAATGCAATAAAAATATAGCAAAAACAGATAATAAACAGCATATGCAGGGCTATAACATAAAAGTTAAGGCCGAAACATGTTAATTTATTGTGTAAAATGTTGCACATAGCGGTTAAATAAGTTACAATATAAAACGTGTTGCCAGTTAAGTTAAAATTTGTCTTAACATGAAAATAATCCAATTAGGCAGCGCAAATACATCATGAAATCATATAAGGATATTGGTGACAATAAATTATGCGTAAAAACAGTTTAAACATAAAAACAGTTATGGCGCTAACATTGCTTTTTTGTTTGTTATTAACAAGTTGCGCACAAAGCACAAACAATAACGGTAATAGCACAAGCGGTGAAATTTCTCAAGAGGGAGATTTTACAAGTGTGCCGGAAGGCGCCGCGGCAAACACATTGCCAAGCGAGAATGCAACTTTGCCGTATAGGGCTGTGTGGATAAGCTACCTTGACTGGACTGCGTTTAACACTCAAAGCGAGGATGCCTTTACGCAAAGCGTGCAGCAAGCATATGAAAATTGTGTTAAGCTTGGTTTAAATACAGTTATAGTGCAAGTTCGCCCTTTTTCAGACGCTATTTATAAAAGCGACATTTACCCTTATAGCCATATAGTAACGGGAGAACAAGGAAAAGACCCGGGATATGACCCACTTGAAATAATGGTAGAAAAAGCGCATGAAAACGGCCTTTTAACGAGCAACTTGCCTGCTAATATAGATGAAAGCAACCCTGCAACACTTAACCCAAATTGGGTAAGGCAAGTGGGCGACGGACTGTATTTTGACCCGGCAATACCAGAAGTTCAGCAATTAATAATAGACGGTACTGTTGAAATAGTAAATAACTACGACGTAGATGCAATACAGTTTGATGATTACTTTTACCCAACTACAGATGCATCTTTTGACGAGCAAACGTATGCGCTTTATAGCGGAAACCTAGACCTTGCCGCTTGGCGCAGAGAAAACGTAAATACACTTGTAAAAAATGTTTACGCGGCAATTAAACAGGCAAACCCAAATTGTGTTTTTGGCATTAGCCCACAAGGTAATAACGACAATAACTACAATAGCCAATATAGCGATATACAGCTTTGGCTTTCAACTCCCAGTTATGTAGATTATATTATGCCACAAATTTATTGGGGGTTTGATTACAGGCTATCTAACGGCAAAGAAACATATGCGTTTGAAAACATTACTAACGAGTGGTTAAGCTATGAAAGGCACGAGGACGTGGCGCTACCCATAGGTTTGGGCGCGTTTAGAATAGGAGTGGGAGACGGTGGTTCTAACGACCAAAGTGAATGGAGCAGTGGACAAAACCTTGCAAAAATGGTAAAGTATTTACAAGAACAACCAAATGTAAGTGGGTTTGCCCTTTTTAGGTATGAGAATTTATACGACAATTCTAACGAATTACAAGAGCCTGAAAGGCAGGCACTTGAATTATTGTTAACACAGTAAATAAAAAAAGTAAAACAAACAGGACACTTAAGGAGAAAAAAGATGAATTTGAAAAAAATATTAGCTATGTTTTTAGTTATGCTAATTATGCTAGGCACACTAACGGCTTGCGATATAAGCTTAAACTCAATTCTTGGAATTGCAGACGAGGAAGACGATACACCGGAAGACATTGAGAGCTCAACGCAAGGTGGCGAGAGCGTTGTGTTGCCTGAAAACTTTATTATGCCGGAGGTAGCCAATACAATATCCGGCATGCTTGTAGAGGGAACAGACGAATACGTGGGAGTAATATATTTGTCTAATTATCGCTCGGACACATACCTTTTTATTAACGGTAACTCTTTAACAATAGATGGCAACTTTTATTTAACAGATGCAAACGCAGACAGTGTAGATGCTGACCCCGATTACAGAGATGTTAAAGTTACACTTTGGGAAAAAGGCCCAAACCAGGCAGAATAAACCAAACTTATACGTTTAATGGTTTAACACCGGGTGGAGAATACCGCATTGCAATTACGTTTAGTGATTGGTGGCAACATTACGTTAACGGAACTTACCGTTTAAGCTCTATTTCTGCAACAGGTAGTGAAGAGGAAACGGCGGCTGCTGAATAAAAAAATGCTTATAAAACAAATAAGAAGTATATTGGAGATAATGAATGTTTGAAGAACTAATAAAAAAATATTTTTGGGTATTTTTTGTTTCTATGCTACCGTTAATAGAATTAAGGGGCGCAGTACCAATAGGAATAGGAATGCAGTTAGAGCCAACATGGAGTGTGTTGCTAGTGGCAGTAATAGGCAATATGCTTCCTGTACCAATAATATTACTTTTTGCAAAAAAAGTATTACTTTGGTGTTGCACATGGCCGGGTAAGCTTGGCAAGTTTTTTGGCGCAATACACAGCAAAGGCGTTAAAGCTAGCAATAAAATACAAGAAAAATCCGGCAAAGGCATATATTATGGGCTTTTTATATTTGTAGCCATACCGCTGCCGGGAACAGGCGCATGGACAGGTTGCCTTGGTGCAACATTGCTTGATTTAAAATTTTGGCCAAGTGTGCTTGCGGTACTTGCAGGCGTAATTACTGCAGGCATTATTATGATGACTTTAAGCAGTTTAGGCTTAATGATGCTTGTGCATTAAGGGTATAATATATGTTTTAAATAAAATGCCGCATAGCTTGTTGATAAAACAGCAAGTTATGCGGCATTTAGTGCGTAGTATCACAAATTATTATAACCTAAATAATTAAAGTAAGGTTTGCGCCTTTTTACCATATATGATATACTAAAAAAAAGAGTTTTGAAAGGGTTTTAATATGAAGCGGAAAAAAGAATTAAGGATAACGTCAAATAATGTGACATTACTTTCAATAGGAATGATAGTTAAAAATGAAATTCGTTGCATTGAGCGCTGCATAAAATCGCTTGAAAAACTACGCAGTAAAATAAAGTGCGAACTTATTATTGCAGACACAGGCTCTACAGACGGAACAAGAGAAGTTGTAAAAGAAAAAGCAGATGTTTTTTTTGATTTTGAATGGGTAAACGACTTTTCAGCGGCAAGGAATGCTGTTTTAGATAAAAGTAGCGGCATATGGCATATGTTTATAGACGCTGATGAAGTTTTAGACGATAATATAGACGACCTTTTGTTTTTTCTTGACAATGTAAATACGGCTAAATTATACGAAGGTTTTTTTGTTGTAGTGCGCAATTATAAGTCTCAACATATGCAAACGTCTTATTATAACGATATAATGGTTCCAAGAATTATAAAAGTATCGACCGGTACAAGGTTTAGCGGTAAAATACATGAAACGTTTGACCTACAAGGCATTAAAAACTTTTGCATGTTAGACAATATAATTTTTCACCACGATGGATATGCGTCTGACAGGGCGGTGCAAGAACTTAAAGAAAAATTTAAACGCAACATGGAACTTTTAAGGCAAGAACATAAAAATGAACCTGAAAACTTGCAAATTTTATTGCAGTGCATAGAGTCTGCGGGAACAAATTCTGAAGAAGAAAAATTGTATTTTGCAACAAAGGGAATTAAAATGTTGCAAGATAATAAAGAGCGTTGCAAAGAATTGTGCGCAATAGGAATTTATAAGCACGCTATGATGCTTTGCTTAAAAAACAATTTGCCCATGATGCAAGAATGGCTGGAATTTGGTAAAGAGCAATTTAAAGATTCTTATTATTTTAAAATAGACATTAACCTGGCGCTGGCTTTTTACTATTATAACTTAAATTGTAATAGCGAGGCACTAGCTCACGTTAACGAATACCTTGATGTATTTGAAGAGTTTGAAAAAAATAAACATACAATTAAAGAGTTGTTACAATCTCCTATTAATTATGGAGACGCATACTCTTACGAAACGGCAAAATTGCTTTGTGCAAGTTGTTTTTATAAATTAAACAACAAAGAAAATGCAAACAAGCTTGTTGCAAAAGCCAATACAGACATTATGATGCCCGATGCACTAAAATTAAGTTTTGATATAAT
>CAYJDK010000031.1:503-838 GCA_964368905.1 uncultured Bacteroides sp. | reverse complement strand
AACAACAAAGCGAAAACGAGCTTGTGCAAAAATTTGCAGCAGAATTAATAAATAAAATTTACTATTATAAAGGCGAAGATAATAATTTAAACTCATTAAAAAATGACTGCATAGCAAGGGTAGAAGCTTTGCTTGACAGCGAGCGAGAAACGTATAAAGTGTTTTTGAGTTGCGAGGGCATAGTTGGTGTTTTTGCTAACATATTAAACACAACAAAAGCAAAAGAAATTAGCAACATTTTAAGTAAGAGCAATGAAGTTTATAATATACCGGTAGGTGTTTGTGTACATTTAATAAAACATAGTGCAGCGCTACCAAACAATTTTTATTTGCAG
>CAYJDK010000031.1:0-493 GCA_964368905.1 uncultured Bacteroides sp. | reverse complement strand
CAATATTTACCGTTATACAAAATGGCTAATGAAGTTGCAAAAAAACAAAGTGTTGTGCAAAACATTACAGCTTTTGCACAAAGCCAAAATATAAATAAAATAGTAATTGCTAAATTTTTGTTTGATGTTTTAACTGCTATACTTAAAATTGAAAAATGGCAAAATGTAATAAAAGCGGCACCTTCTTTAGACAATACGCTTGATTACAATAGTGAGATGCAAAAAAAGCAAGGCTATGATATTTTAAATACATATTTAGAAATATCTGCTGCGTATTTGCCTTTAATTTATAATGAGAGTTTACTGCAAAATGAACAAGAATGGAATGTAATTAACCCTGACTATCACGTTGCGCTGTTGTTTATTAAGGCGCACGAAGAATTAAAAAGAGGAGACGAAGTTAGTTGTGTTAAAACATTAAGGAATGTGGTACAAATAAATAGTAGCATGGCAAATGCCGTTCAGCTTGCGGTTAGCAAAATAAAAACAACAA
>CAYJDK010000030.1:1456-14091 GCA_964368905.1 uncultured Bacteroides sp. | reverse complement strand
GCAGAATGTTAATTTATACCGAATCTGAACCGGCATATGAAAAGGTGTCTATTTCAACACCTGAATTTGAAAAGCAATATGAGGATTTTTTGCTGGAACAAACAAACCTTGCGGCAAAACCTCACACGGATTTAGCGTATTATACACCATTTCAAAATATCTGTTACTTATTTTTTAACATTTTGCGCTACGGTTTTGCTGTTTTTATGGTTGTTTCATTTTTTATGTCATTATTTATACAATTTAAATATGCTAAAATTGCAATGGAAAGCACCTTTAAAAAGAAAAAATGGCAACTTGATATTTTTTGGTGGGTGCAAACAGGCCTTTTATTAAGCGTAATTTTAAGATGTTTAATTGTTGCTTATATGTTTATTACGTCTTTTAACCCGTGGGTAGGGCGTATGCCATACCTTTGTGCGTCTCAAGTTGCACTTATTTTGTTTTGCTTTAATGGTTTTGTATTATTTTTTAATAGTAAAAAAGTTTTATAAAAATATTTGTTTATAAACAGGGCAATGTTTATTATGTTTTAGATTGGAGTTCCCAACGTGACAGATGTTATAATAATAGGAGCGGGAGCTGCCGGAATTTTTGCGGCAGGTTCTGCAATAAAAAACGGGCTAAGTGTAATTGTTTTAGAGCGCAACTCAAAGCCGGGGTTAAAACTGTTGATTACAGGAAAAGGACGATGTAACGTTATAAATAATTGCGATGAGCAAGAGTTTTTGCGAAATGTAAGGCGCAATTCACGTTTTTTATATTCTGCAGTTAGGGCATGCCCTCCGCAGTATATAATGAGTATTTTTGAAGATGAACTTAACATTTCTTTAAAAACAGAGAGGGGTCGCAGAGTTTTTCCTGTTAGTGATAAAGCCGAAGATATATTAAACGGCCTTTTGCTACGTGCACAAGGTGCAAAATTTATGTATAACAGTTGCGTAAAATCACTTATAATTAACGACGGAATGGTTAAAGGCGTAAATTTACAAAATGGAGAAAAAATATTTGCTAAAAATGTAATTATTGCATGTGGAGGAGTATCTTACCCAACAACAGGTAGCACAGGCGACGGATATAAACTTGCAAAAATGGCAAATCATACAATAATTGAGCCACAACCAAGCCTTGTTTCACTTGTTGAGCAAGGTGCAACATGCAAAAAAATGACAGGTTTATCATTGCGCAACGTTTCGTTATCATTATGGGAAAATAACAAACAAATTTACACACAACAAGGTGAATTGCTTTTTACACATTTTGGGTTATCCGGCCCACTTGTTTTAAGTGCCAGTGCACATATTAACGACATGAAAAAATACAACTATACAGTTACAATTGACACAAAACCGGCATTAACACAAGAAGTTCTTGCAAAAAGAATAGACGAAGATTTTACATTGCTTTCTAAAAAAGAAGCATCAAAAAGTTTAACAAAGTTATTACCGGCATCTATGCAACAAGTTGTAATAGACATTTGGAATATAGACACTCAAAAACAAATTAACCAAATTACAAGAAAAGAAAGGCAAGAACTTGTAAAATTGTTAAAAGCTTTTCCGGTAAAAATTAAAAGTAAGGGAGATTTAGACCACGCTGTAATAACAAGCGGTGGAGTTTGTGTTAAAGAAATTGACCCAAAAACTATGCAAAGTAAACTTTGTAAAGGCCTTTATTTTGCAGGAGAAGTAATTGATGTTGATGCATATACAGGTGGTTACAACCTTGGCATTGCATTTGCTACAGCTCATGCTGCAACTTTATATATGTAATACTTTTAAGGAGAAAATATTATGATTTCTATAGCTATTGACGGGCCATCAGGTGCAGGAAAAAGTACGTTATCACGTAAAATATCTGAGGAATTAGGCTTTATATACGTAGACACGGGTGCTATGTACAGAACAATTGGCCTAGCAGTACTACGTGCAAAAAAAGAAACAAAAAATGGCGAAGAAGTTAAAACTTTACTGCCTGATATAAATTTGGATTTGCGCCATGTTAACGGGGAACAGCGCATGTTTTTAAACAATGAAGACGTTTCAGGATTAATACGCACTCAAGAGGTTTCTATGGCTGCATCAGATGTGTCTGCGCATGTATGTGTTAGAGAATTTTTGTTAGAGAGCCAAAGAGAACTTGCAAAAAAATATAATGTGCTTATGGATGGCAGAGATATTGGCACTGTTATATTGCCAAATGCACAAGTTAAAATATTTTTAACGGCTACTCCTGAAGATAGGGCACAGCGCAGATATGAGGAACTTATTGCACGCAACGAAAATGTTGAATATAGTAAAGTATTGGCTGATGTTATACAAAGAGATGAAAATGACTCTAACAGAAGTGCAGCACCGCTAAAATGTGCAGAAGATGCCATTTTAGTTGACACTACCGGCAATACATTTGAAAAATCATTTAATGTGCTTTTGAGCACTATAAAAGAAAAATTAAACGGAGAAATATAATTTATGTGGTATATTTTCATTAAAACACTTGTGGCTATAATATTTATTCCGCTTTATCGTTTAAAAGTTGTTGGCAAAGAAAACTTGCCAAAAGACCGTGGTTTTATAATTGCACCCAACCACATTTTTATTTTTGACCCTGTTTTTGTGGTTTTGGCAGCAGCAGGATATAAAAAAATGGTAATATTGGGTAAAGAAGAGCTTTTTAAAAATTCATTTCTTCGTTTATTATTTGAATCTGTTGGCGGCGTGCCTGTTAGTAGGGGCTCAGGAGATAAAACACCTTTAATTAAAGCTGTGGAAAGAGTTAAAAACGGTACAAGGGCACTGGTGTTCCCGGAGGGAACACGTGTTAAAACAGGTGAGCTTGGAAAGCTAAAATCAGGTGCGTTTGTAATTGCAGCACAAGCAAATGTGGACATGGTGCCATGTAAAATAATATATAAACCGGGTAAAATATTGCCAATAAGAAAATGTGTTGTTATATTTGGCCAGCCAATACCGGCAAGTGAGTTTGATTCAAATGACAGCAAGAGTGCGTCTAATTTGCGCCGCTGCAAACAAATTTTAAAACAAAGGCTTGAAGAACTAAGCGAATAAAATTTTAAATAAATTTTAATTTAATGTAATAATATAAAATTATGTTTTAAAATTTTAACAAGGAGAATTTTAAATGGAAATAAAAAAAGCGAAAACCGCAGGGTTTTGCTTTGGTGTTAATAGAGCAGTAAACATTGTAAACCATTTACTTGAAAATAATGTAAAAATATCAACATTAGGGCCGCTTATACATAATGCACAATGTGTAAAAGAATTAAATGAAAAAGGCGCAATTATTTCAAACACTATAAACGAAATACCAAAAGGGTATGACGTTGTAATTCGTAGCCACGGAGTAGCAAAAAATGTTTATGATGAAATTATAAGTAAAGGCATAAAAATACATGATGCTACTTGCCCGTTTGTTGCCAAAATTCATGCCATTGCAATGCAAGCTTCTTTAGACAATAAGTTGCTGCTTGTTGCGGGTGACGAAAGCCACCCGGAGGTGCAAGGCATTATTGGACATACAGATAAAGAAGTAAAAGTTTTTGACGATGTAGCACAACTTACTTCCATTTTAGATACAAATTTGGGAAAAAATGGTGCAGTTATGGTGGCTCAAACCACTTTTGAGACAAAAAAATGGACAAAATGTTGTAATATCGCAAAAAAACTATATACAAACGTTAAAATATTTGATACAATATGTATTGCAACATGGAAAAGACAGCAAGAGACAGAAGAGCTTAGCCGAGTATGTGATTTAATGATTATCATTGGTGGCAAAAACTCTTCAAATACACAAAAACTTGCAACAGTCGCTGAACGTTACACAAGGGCTGAAAAAGTAGAATCAAAAAACGATTTGAAAGCTGAATGGTTTTACAATGTTAAAACAGTAGGTGTAACTGCAGGGGCCTCAACTCCATCGTCTGTAATAGAGGAGGTACTAAAGAGTATGAGTGATATATTACGTGAAGAAGAACTTAGTTTTGAAGAGATGCTTGATGCTTCAATGAAACCTGTTTTTGCAGGACAAACTGTTAAAGGAATTGTAAGTGCCGTTTCACCAAGTGAAGTTCAGGTAGATATTGGCATGAAACAAACCGGGTTTATTAGGCTTGATGACCTTACAAATGACCCATCATTGAAGGCTGATGAGATTGTTAAAAAAGGCGAAGAACTTGATCTTATTGTAACTAGCGTAAAAGATGGCGAAGGAATTGTGTATTTGTCTAAAAAGCGTTTTGATGAAAATAAAGGCAAAGCAGATGTTGCCGCTGCAGTTGAAAGCGGAGAAATAATGCAAGGCCTTGTTTCTGAATTTAATTCAGGTGGTGTAGTTGTACTTGTAAACAATGTTCGTGTTTTTGTACCACGTTCACAAGCTACATTACGCCATAGCGAAGATTATACAAAGCTTGTAAAGCAAAATGTTAGCTTAAAGATAACACAATGTGAGGGCCGCCATATTGTTGGTTCTATTCGCCAAGTGTTAACACAAGAAGCAGACACAATGCGAGATAAGTTTTGGCAAGATGCACAGGTTGATAAACAATACACAGGTAAAGTTAAAAGCTTAACAAATTACGGCGCATTTGTGGACATAGGCGGTGTAGATGGCCTTATTCATATTAGCGAGTTATCTTGGGATAGAGTAAAGCATCCGTCTGAAGTGTTAAGCGTTGGCGACGACGTTGTTGTTTACATAAAAGAATTAGATGCCGAAAATAAAAAAGTTTCGCTTGGATATAAGCAAGCAGCCGATAATCCATGGGAAAAACTTAAAAATGAATATCCAATTGGTACTGTATTTACTGCCCCTGTAGTATCAATTACAAAATTTGGTGCGTTTGTTCGCATTTTACCGGGTGTAGATGGACTTGTTCATATTAGCGAGATCTCACACGATCGCATTGAAAAAGTTTCAGACGCGCTTAAAGCAGGACAAGAGGTAGAAGTTAAATTAACAGAAGTTGACTTTGAAAAACAACGTATAAGCCTTTCTATGAAAGCTTTACTTGAACCAAAAGAACCTGTAGAATCTCAAGAAACATCGAATGAAGAGCAACCTGAAAATGAGGTTGATCAAGAGCAAGGCGAGTAATAATAAAAATTGCCTTTAAAATTTGAGTGTATAAATATATTAGTGTATTAATATTTATAATTATTAAATTTAAATTATTTAAAGCGGTTTTTTCTTAATGTTCAGAAAAAACCGCTTTATTTATAATATGTTAAAATTAAAAGAGTATTAAACATAAAAATATATTTATACAATTATGTTTCTTAAAATAATGATTTTTATGCAATAAAATTGAAAAAATAGTCAAATTATACAAGTAATTGACGAAAGATTTTACATAGCTACATTATATTTTTTGTAATTACGTATTTAAAAGTTATTTATAATATGATACAATTTTTACTATAATTTGTTTGTAGCATATATTTTTATGCTACATGTACGGAAGAAGGTAGACATTATGGGTTATGCAAACGACCAAATTCGCAACGTACTTATTGCCGGGCACGCAAGCTCGGGAAAAACATCTTTAGCAGAGGCAATGCTGTTTTTAACAGGAGCAACAGACAGGCACGGCCGCGTGGAAGACGGTAATACTGTATGTGACTTTGATGCCGATGAGGCAAAGCGTAAAGCCTCGCTATCTTTAGCAATAGCACCGGTAGAATATGATAACGTAAAAATAAACTTATTAGATTCACCGGGGCTTTTTGATTTTGCTGCTGGACAAACCGAGGGCATAGATGCTGCAGAAAGTGTAATAATTTGTGTGTCAGGGCGTAGCGGTTTATCTGTTGGTGCACAAAAAGCTTATAAAAATGCTGTTAAAAAGCAAAAAAGCCATATGATATATGTAAGTAAGCTTGACAGTGAAAACTCTGACTTTTATAAAGTATTTGAAGAATTAAAATCAGAATTCGGGCCGTCTATATGTCCGGTTATTGTACCTATTGACCAGGCCGGTGGGCGTGTTTATGTTAACTTAATTACACAAAAAGCATATAGTTATGCTGCAGGTAAGCCAAGAGAGGTTCCACTACCAAGTTACGGACACCGTGAAAACGGACTACTTGAAGCAATGCGTGAGGCTGTGGCAGAAACAGACGATGCACTTATGGAGAAGTTTTTTGAGGGAGAACAATTTACTCAACAAGAACTTACTGATGGTGTACGTATGGGTGTTAAAACAGGCAATATTACACCTGTATTTTGTGGTGTTGCAACCACACTTTCAGCAACAGACCAAGTGCTTTGGGGTATACAAAAGTTATTGCCAAGTGCTGCACGTGGTGCGGGCTGTGTTGCTAAAGATAAACAAGACAATGAAGTTGAAATTGCTTGTGATGCAAATGGCGAGCTTTGTGCATATGTTTTTAAAACAGTGGCAGATCCTTTTATTGGAAAATTAAGCTATGTAAAAGTTATTGCCGGAAAGTTAACACAAGACAGTAGTATTGTTAATGCTACTTCAGGAGAGCTTGAAAGATTTGGTAAACTTGTATTTATAAAAGGCAAAAAACAAATAGATACAAATGAAATACAAGCAGGTGATATTGGTGCAATAACAAAAATGACTTCTGCAAAAACAGGAGATACACTTTGCGCACCATCGCGCGTTGTAAAATTACCAAAACCTGAATTCACGGTTCCTACATTGTCTATGGCAATACATTTAAAACAAAAAGGCGATGAAAGTAAAATCTCAGGAGCACTACAACGTTTAATTGAAGAAGATCCAACACTTTCATATGTTGTTAATTCTGAAACAATAGAACAGATTTTAAGTGGACTTGGTGAACAACACCTTGATGCTGTATGCACAAAATTAAAATCAAAGTTTGGCATTGAAATTACACTTACAAAACCTAGAATTGCATATAGGGAATCTATACGCAAAAAATGCAAAGCTCAAGGACGCCATAAAAAGCAAACAGGCGGACATGGACAATTTGGTGACGTTTGGATTGAATTTGAACCTACTAATGAGGGTGAATTTGTATTTGCAGAAAAAGTTTTTGGTGGTTCTGTACCTAAAAACTTCTTCCCGGCCGTTGAAAAAGGCCTACAAGAGGCTGTTCGCCATGGTGTGCTTGCAGGTTACCCTGTTGTTGGGCTTAAAGCAACACTGTTAGACGGTAGTTACCATCCGGTAGATTCGTCTGAAATGGCGTTTAAATTAGCAGCTAAAGTGTCTTACAAAGCAGCTTTACCGGAGGCAGGGCCTGTTTTGCTTGAACCTGTTGGAATTTTAAAGGCTAATGTGCCAAGCGATGCTACAGGCGATATTATGGGAGAAGTTACAAAGCGCCGTGGCCACGTTATGGGAATGCAGCCTAATGAAGACGGTGGCCAAATAATAGAAGCTGAGGTTCCGCAATCAGAAATGCACGATTTTACAACTTTTTTACGCCAATTGACACAAGGCAGGGGAAGTTATACATTTGAATTCTCACGTTATGACCAATTGCCGCAAAATTTAGAGGGTAAAGTTATTGAAGATGCTAAAAAGTATATTTCTATTAAATCTGATGATGATTAATTTTTGGTGAAATTTAATTAATGCCTATTGCACAATTTAAAATAACTAAAAAATTTTTAATTAGACGTTTTAATTTGGCGAGATATCAGCAAATAACATTAAAGTTAGCCTACTAAATACGATATATAAACGTATATTTAGCATTGTGATAATTTTAGTAATAAATTATCTATTAGTTACATATATTTACCACAGGCTGAAACTAGTTCAGTCTGTGGTAAATTTTTGGTTAATTAGTTGTTTAAATTTAAAAAAAATAGCGTTTTTTGCAAGTGTAAATTATTGTTGAAATTTGACAAAAACACTGATTTAACGAAAAAAATACATAAATATTGATGTTAAGTAAGGGAAAACTATACAAAATATTAAAAAACGCTTGACATTAGAGCTTAAACAAACTATAATTCCATATATTGTAATGTAATATGTACAGTATTATGAAAATAGTACGTATTATAAAAGGAGACCGATTTTATGAATAACCCAAACAAAGAATTAATAATGACATATGCAGGCCTATGTGCACTTGAAAACGAACTTGAAGAATTAAAGACGGTAAAACGTAAAGAAGTTGCAGAAAAAATAAAAGTTGCCAGAGGCTATGGAGACTTGTCTGAAAACAGTGAGTACGACGAAGCGAAAAACGAACAAGGGTTTGTTGAAAGCCGTATTGCTACACTTGAAAAAATGCTTAAAAATGCCAGAGTTATAGATGAAGATGAATTATCTACGGATACAGTTGGCATTGGAACGCATGTTAAAATAAAAACTAATGATAATTCTGAATTTGAATATGATATTATGGGTTCAACAGAAGCTGACCCAATGAATGGTAAAATTAGTGATGAATCACCGGTTGGAAGTGCTTTAATGGGGCAAAAAGTTGGAGATACGGTTGACATTACACTGCCAAACGGTAAAGAAGTAACTTATACTATATTGTCAATAACAAGGTCAGCGCTTTAAAAGTAAATATTTTAATATATTTTTAAAAGGCAAGTTAAAACAATATCATTATTTATGAAATATCATTAATAATGTAAGTTTTAAATTTTGCCTTTTATTTTTTTGTTAATTATATATAAAGTTTAACTTTAATTAAATTTAAAGTAAAAAAATTAATAATTTTGTTTAAAAATAAATAAACTTTGTTTGTAAACAGAACGTATTTATGATAAAATATATACACTAACTTTTTAAAATGCATAAGAGAAAGAGCGAGGAGAAAAATGAGCAATAAAAACGATGAAAACTTAATACAAAATACAGATAATGAACAAGTTGAAATTACGCAAGAAGAATATAATGAACTTGTTGCGGTTAGACGTGACAAGCTTAAAACGCTTAAAGACGCAGGACAAGACCCATTTGTTAACACAAGTTATGAGCAAAAAGATTTTGCAAACGAAATAAAAGAAAATTTTGTTCAAGCAGAAGAAGGTGTGCAAGGAAGACTTGTTTCTATGGCCGGAAGAATGATGAGTAAACGCATAATGGGTAAAGCCAGTTTTGCGGATTTAAGAGATACAAGCGGAAATATTCAGTTATACGTGCGCCGTGACGCTATAGGTGACGAGGTGTATGCTGACTTTAAAAAATTTGACATAGGTGATATTATTGGCGTTAAGGGCGAGGTGTTTCGCACACATATGGGCGAAATTTCGGTAAAAGTTAGCGAAATAGTATTGCTTGCAAAAAGTTTGCTTCCATTGCCTGAAAAATTTCATGGGCTTAAAGACCAAGAAATTCGTTACCGTCAAAGATACATTGATTTAATTGTTAACCCACATGTAAAGAACACATTTATAATGCGTAGCCGTATTCTAAAAGAAATACGCTCTTATTTAGACGATAAAGGCTTTTTAGAGGTAGATACACCTATATTATTACCTCTTGAAATTGGTGCTGCTGCACGCCCGTTTGTAACACACCACAACACACTAGACATGCCAATGTACTTAAGGGTTGAAACAGAGCTTGCACTAAAACGCCTTACTGTTGGTGGTATGGACAAAGTGTACGAGGTAGGGCGTATTTTTAGAAACGAAGGTATGGACACGCGCCATAATCCTGAGTTTACAACTATTGAACTTTATCAAGCATATACAGACTACAAAGGAATGATGGATTTAGTTCAAGAACTTTATACTCAATTAACACAAAAAATTTGCGGTTCAACAGTTATTACATATCAAGACAAAGAAATTGACATGGGTAAATGGGAACGCATGACTATGGCAGAAAGTGTTAAAAAATATAGCGGTTGTGATTATTATGACTGGAAAAGTGACGAAGATGCGCGTAATGTAGCAAAAGAAAAACACATTGAAATTGAAGATACAGCCACAAAAGGTGATGTGTTAATTCAACTTTTTGATGAATTTGTAGAAGATAAATTAATACAACCCACATTTATATATGATTATCCGGTAGAAAACAGCCCTCTTGCAAAAAGGATTGCAAATGAACCCGGTTTTACACAAAGATTTGAGTACTTTATTAATGGGTGCGAGTATGGAAATGCATTTAGTGAATTAAATGACCCAATAGACCAAAAACAAAGGTTTGAAAACCAAGTTGCCGCTAAAAGGCAACAAGAACCAAATACAAACGCAAAAGTTGATTACGACTATATTACAGCGCTTGAGTATGGACTGCCACCTACAGGTGGGCTTGGTTTTGGTATAGATAGGCTTGTTATGCTTTTAACCGATTCACCGTCTATACGTGATGTTTTACTGTTTCCAACAATGAAACCAATTGACTAAACTTATTTAAGGAGTAATTATGGCTAATATTAAACTTGGTAAAACAGGCATAGTAACAGAAAAAAATTCTTTTGGAGCATTGCCAATTCAAAGAGTAAGTGAAGAATTAGCTGTTAAACTTTTACAAAAAGCATATAATAACGGTATTACATTTTTTGATACTGCAAGGGCTTACTCTGACAGTGAATATAAAATTGGTAAAGCTTTATCACACGTTAGGCAAAAAATTATAATTGCCACAAAAACTGCAGCAAAAACTAAGCAAGAATTTTGGGCAGACTTAGAAGAAAGCCTTAAAATGTTACAAACAGATTATATTGATATATACCAGTTCCATAACCCGGAAACAATGCCAAAGCCGGGTGATGAATCTGGTTTATATGAATGCATGTTAGAAGCAAAACAGCAAGGGAAAATACGTTTTATAAGCATTACAACACATAAGATAAAAGTTGCACACGAAATTGTTAATAGTAATTTGTATGATACTTTGCAATACCCGTTTAGCTATTTAGCAAATGAAAAAGACGAAGAACTTGTTAATTTGTGTAATGAAAAAAACATTGGGTTTATTTGCATGAAAGCATTATCAGGTGGTTTAATAACTGATTCTGCCGCCGCGTATGCGTTTTTAAATCAATATTCTAATGTGTTGCCCATTTGGGGAGTTCAAAAAGAAAACGAGCTAGATGAGTTTATTTCTTATATTAAAAACCCTCCCGCAATGACTAAAGAAATAAACGAGCTTATTAATATTGAACGCAAAAGTCTTTCAAGTTCATTTTGCAGGGGGTGTGGCTATTGCACACCATGTCCACAAAACATAGAGATATTTAACTGCGCAAGAACTTCACTTCTTGTTAGAAGGTCTCCCACAAGGTTTTATACAACACCTGAGTACCAAGCAAAAATGAAATTGATTGAAAATTGCACACATTGTGGGTTATGTAAAACAAAATGTCCATATAGTCTTGATGTGCCAACATTGTTGCAAGAAAACTATGAAGATTATAAACAATTTATTTAATAATGCTAGAATTTAAATTAAAAAAATATACTCTTATTTTTATTATGCAAAGTTTGGTTAGCGAGGTAATAGTATGAATGTTTCAGATTTATTAATTATTGGTGCAGGGCCGGCAGGGTATACAGCAGCATTAAAAGCAGCACAATTAGGTAAGAGCGTTACACTTTTTGAGAGTGATAATGTAGGAGGAACCTGCCTTAATAAAGGCTGTATACCAACAAAAGCATTATTAAGAACTACACATATTTACGAACAAATTAAAACAGCAGATGAAATTGGGCTAAATGTTGATAATGTTTGTTACGATTTAAGTAAAATATATAATAAAACTCAAAATACTGTTAAAGATTTGCGTGGCGGAGTTACAAATTTGCTTAACCGTGCCAAAATAAATATTGTTAATGAAAAAGCACAAATTATTAACAACAACACTGTATTAGCTAATGGGGTAGAGTACAAGGGTAGCAATATATTAATTGCAACAGGAAGCAAGCCACTATTACCGAATATTGAAGGTATAAATGAGCAAAATGTGCATACAAGCGATTATTTTTTACAAAACCCAGTAGACTGCCAGAGCATAATAATTATTGGCGGTGGCGTTATAGGTGTAGAGTTTGCTCAAATTTATAGTAATTTAGGCTGTAAGGTAACTATTATTGAAGGGAAAAAACGCATATTACCACTATTAGAGCGTGAAGTAAGCCAAAGCCTTAATATGATTTTTAAAAATAGAGGAATTGAAATAATTACTAATGCTTTTGTGTCAAAACTAAAAAATAACGAAAATGAAATTAATTGTACTTATACTCAAAACAATGGACAAGAGCAAACAATTTGTGCACAAAAAGTTCTTGTTTGTGTTGGGCGTAAACCTTGCACCGACAATATAACAACTAGCAACGTTAACTTAAACTTACAAAAAGGCTACGTGCCAATAAATGATAATTATGAAACGTGCGTTAATGGGATATATGCCGTTGGAGACATTGTGTTAGGTTCAACACAACTAGCACATGCCGCACATGCACAAGCAATAAATGCCGTTTGTGCAATGTTTGAAAAGCATGTACAAAAAAATACAAATAATATACCAGCGTGCGTTTTTACACATCCTGAAATTGCAACTGTTGGTATAGATGCAACAACGGCTAAAGAAAAAGGGCTTGATGTTAAAGTAGTAAAAAATTTGACTTCGGCAAACGGTAGATGCTTAATAGAAGACTCTGAAAGAGGGTTTATAAAAATAGTTGCTGACACAAAA
>CAYJDK010000030.1:0-1446 GCA_964368905.1 uncultured Bacteroides sp. | reverse complement strand
ATATAATTATTGGTGCAACTATGATGTGTATGAATGCAGGGGATTTAATTGGCACAATTGTAACAGCTATGAATACAGGCGTTACACTTAGCCAATTGCAAAGCAGCATTTTTTGCCACCCAACTATAAGCGAAAGCATTGCACCATAATAATGTTAATAAACTTTATTTTGTAATGTTTTGCAAGTAAATTTAATTTGAAAGAAGTATATTGTAATGAATATTTTAGACATTGTAATTTTAGTATTTATTATATTAGAGACACTAAATGTTTTAATTTTATATTTTAATCCTAACTTTAAATATGGAAACGGAGTATCTGTTTTTAAGCGATACAAATATTTTGAAAAGGATGAAAAATCAAAACTTTTTGTTGATTATATGGCAAAATGGGTTGCAAACAGCAAAATTATATTTATAACATTGTTAATTGTAATATTAATTAAAGCAGACGATACAACAAAACTTTATGCAGCTATTTTTATGGCGCTTGCCATTTCGGCTTATTATTTGCACATGCACCCAATAATAAAAAAACTTGATAATATGGGGGAAATAGAGCCTAAAGGTTATTCTAATACTCTTTTTTCAACAATTACAATTTTTATTATTGCTTTAGCGTTTAGTGCTTTAGCATATGTATTTTTATACACATAAATTAATATATATTATAAAAATGGAATGTTTTGATAAAAAATGTTCCATTTTAATTTACAAAAATATTTAATATATGGTATAATTACTCTAAGTAGTATTATTAATTAGTTAAATGGTTTTTTTATAGGAGATTATATGAAAAACTTACCAAAAAAGCACAAACAAATATTTGTTTTTCTTATGATAATAAGTATAGTATGCATGGTTGCTTTTTCAGTTTTTCTTTTGAATTTTGTAAATGAAAAATTAGAGCTCGTTACAGAAAATTCTTTAAATGAAATTGCAACAAAGTATCAAACACAACTTAATACCGAGTACGATATTATAAAAAACTACGCTTTAAGCATGGCAAGTACAGTGCAAATTTTTGAAAACGATGAACAAGCAATAAAAAAATATCTGAGAGATCAGAATGATTTTTTTATGTTTTACAATATATATTATGTTTATCCATCAGGCGAGTCTTTTTCTATTTTAGATTACTCTAAAAATTTTTCAAGGGAAGTTTCGCAAGAATATACAAAGCATGAGGTTAAAATATCTTATCCCTATTTAAGCGAAACTTCACAAACTAATGTGTTAAGTTTGTGCACACCGGTATATGATGGAGACGAAATTGTTGCCTATATATATACTGAAAGCTCACTTAAAAATTTAATTGAACAAGTAGATTTTGAGATAGGAAATATAGGGTATGCATTACTAACAGATATTAATGGCAATGACTTTTTTAGCACAGACCCAAATTATGTGCCTTTACACGATTTAGAACATGCATTGTTAGACAATG
>CAYJDK010000029.1:13984-14233 GCA_964368905.1 uncultured Bacteroides sp. | reverse complement strand
GCCGCTTAACTCCGTAGTAGAGGGCCTAATAATATAGGCGGTGTTATCGCTTTTTTCATTAATTGCTTGCGCTATGTCAAATTCTAAAGTATCAAACTTTTTGTCGCTCTCGGTGCTTTGTTGTGGTATATCTTCATTTTTTATGCCGTTGTTTAAAAATATACGTGCCAACATGTTTGTGCCTGTGTTTGCCATTATACAGCCGCCCAGTAACATTGGGGTTAGCTCTGCGTAATTTGCCAATAAACC
>CAYJDK010000029.1:8425-13974 GCA_964368905.1 uncultured Bacteroides sp. | reverse complement strand
TATGATATGTCAGCTAAAATACCGCCAAATATAAATGTTACTATACAGCCTACATTGCGTGCTTTTAATAATGCTACCGTGTCTTGTAATTTTAAAAGAACATTATAAGCTGTTAATAAAATTGCAGCTTGTGGTAAAAAAATAATAGATAACAATGGGTTTAGCATTATAAATATACCAACTAAAATGCAAGTTACACCAATAGCAAAATGGTGTTTATATATTATTTGTTTGTATGGTGTAAATAAAAAATTTACTATTTTTGTTGTGCCGTAAACAATGCCTAAAATGCCTGCCGCATAGCATAAAACTACAAAAGGCAAGTCTGCCACAATTAAAACGGCAATACCCATAAAAAATACTAAAATATTTAACGCCCAAAATGTAAAATTAACATGCCTGTTTTTTTTCATATAAACCTCGTTTTTAAATTATATTATATTTGTTGCTTGCAAATTAAAGTTATAAATATGCACTAAAGCTTTAAAAAACACGTTAAAATAAAAACATTTAACGTATTATAGCATTTTTTGCATAATTTAAAATAAAATTTAATAAATATATGCAATTTTATTATCATTGTTAAAAAAACGGATAAAATTTGTGCATATGTGCTTTATATTACTATATCAAAACGCGGCGCATTGTGCAATATATATTATTAAATAGTTTTAACTTTATCAAAAAAGAGTAAAAAATATCACTTTAATACATATTTTTTAAAAAAAAGCATATACATATTATACAATATTTACACACTTTATGCACGCACTTCTTGACAAGTTGGCTCATCTGCTTTATTATAGTAATAGTGAAATAATGTAATACAAGGGGTAAAGCCTGTTTTTTTAAGGCTTCCTTTATATATTAATATATATTTTAAACCAATTAACACGTTTTTTTAGCAAAATAAAAAACAATGTAAAGTGATAAAAGCTTTACTTCTTGGGTTACTTTTATTCATATTATACAGCGGCCTTTTGTTGTATTTTGTAAAAAGGTTGCGGTTTTAGTAAGTTGTAATATTATGCTAAAACTTTATTTATCAAAACATGAATAGGAGCTTTACCCATATGGAAATTTGGTTGATAATACCGATAGCCGCTGCGGTAGGCGCTTTGTGTTTTTTTCTAGGTATAGCTTACAGGCGCAAAACCGCCGAAGCAAAGATTATAAGTGCGGAGCAAGAAGCAACGCGTTTAGTTAACGAAGCCATGAAATCAGCACAACAAAAGCGAAAAGAAACACTGATAGAGGCAAAAGATGAAGCGCTTAAGATGAAGACGTCTGCGGACCAAGAAATTAAAGAGCGCAGAAATGAATTGACAAGGCAAGAAAGACGCCTTGACCAAAAAGAAGAAAACATTGACAAAAAAACTACTTTAATTGAAGAAAAAGAGGCGGAAGTTCGCCGTAAAAACGAGTTAACCGAAGCAAAAATGGCAGAGATAGAACAGCTTAAGTTAAGAGAAATGGAAAAGCTTGAAACTATAGCGGCATTATCTCAAGAAGATGCTAAAAAATTATTGCTACAAAGATTAGACGAACAATTGGCACATGAAAAAGCAATGCACATTACAAGCTATGAAACAAACTTAAAAGACGAGGCAGATACACTTGCAAAAGAGCTTATAAGCCAAGCAATAGCAAGATGTGCGGCAGACCATTCAAGTGAGGCCACTGTATCTGTAGTAGCGCTGCCAAGCGATGAAATGAAGGGCAGAATTATAGGAAGAGAAGGGCGAAACATACGTGCACTTGAAACAGCAACGGGTGTTGATTTAATAATAGACGATACACCGGAGGCTATTACACTATCAAGTTTTGACCCTGTGCGCCGTGAAATAGCAAGCATGACACTTGAAAAGCTAATAACAGACGGACGTATACACCCGGCAAGAATTGAAGAGACAGTTGAAAAATGTAGGCGTGAGCTTGACCTTGCGATGAAACGTGAAGGCGAGCGAACTGTAATGGATATAGGAATACACGGCCTGCACCCTGATATTGTTAAGTTGATAGGTAGACTAAAATATCGTACAAGCTATGGGCAAAATGTGCTTAACCATTCAATGGAAGTAGCTTATATTTCCGGCATATTGGCAGCAGAGCTAAAATTAAACGTAACACAAGCGCGCAGGGCAGGCCTTTTGCATGATATAGGAAAGGCACTTGACCATGAAATTGAAGGTAGCCACGTTAGCATAGGTGTAGATATTGCACGTAAATATAAAGAAAACCCGGCAATTATTCACAGCATAGAAGCACACCACGGTGACGTAGAGGCAAAAACACCGCTTGCGTTTATTGTAATGGCTGCAGATGCAATATCGGCTGCAAGGCCGGGTGCAAGGCGTGAAAACGTTGAAAATTATATTAAACGCCTAGAAAGCCTTGAAGAAATAGCATGCGGCTTTGACGGAGTTGAAAATAGCTTTGCAATACAAGCAGGGCGTGAAATACGCATAATGGTTAAACCTGAAATGGTAAGCGATGACCAACTAGTTATACTTGCACACAGCATTTCTAATAAGATTGAAGAAGAACTGGATTATCCGGGACAGATAAAAGTTAATGTTATTAGGGAAAGCAGAGCAATAGAGTACGCCAAATAGCAATTTACTTTATATTTGTAAAAGGCCGGTGTTATTATAGTATATAATGCCGGTCTTTTTTTATAGCATAGCGAATATAAGTTGTACAAAGGAGTGTTACCAATGAATAAACACATTAAAGCACGTTTAAAATTTATAAGGATAATTTCAATAGCTTATCCAATTTTTTTATTTATTTATTTAACTACGTATTTTCAATTTGAAAATTGGCTTGAATTTGCAGTATATGATATGCATGCGCATAATATATATCCTTTTGAGTCAATTAACGAAGGATTTGAAGAGTACGGTTTTTTATATTTAGAAATAATTACTAACATTTTGTTATTTATTCCTGTGGGACTTTTTGCATGTGTAGGAAAAGGCAGGCCATCTGCTATAGCGGCAACGGGCATTGGCATGCTATGTTCTTTTGGTATAGAATTAACACAATATTTGCTTGGCACAGGCATATTAAATATTGATGATATTATGTTAAATTTTGTGGGAGTTTTTACCGGTGCACTATTGTACCACATTGTAAAATCTTTGCAAAAAGTAAGCATTAATTCGCACGAAAAAAGAACAGTAAACTTGAAAAATGCACAGGAAAGCCAAGGTGTAAACACACAAGCAAGCACAGCCACAACACAGCAACAAAATTTACAAGGTGAGGGTTCAGCAAATGGAAGCAAACAATCAATATAAAAAGAAACATATAACAGATTTAAGCCAAGGCAAACAAGATAAAATAATTGACAGGTTAAAATGGATTAAAGCTAACAATTTATTAAGCATAATAACATCGGTTGCTCTTCCGTATATAGTGTTTTTTGTTTTAATATTAGGGTTTACCACAGGTGCATATAACTTTGCGTTTTGGCACCCACTGCCTTTTATTGCATATTTTGCTGCAATTTATTTTGGCATGTTAAGGGATTTTACGAAAAAACATACTATAATTTATTTTTCTGTTGTAGGTGTTTTATCGCTTCTTTATTTTACGGTATTATTATAAACAAAAAAAACGGCAATGTGAGCTTATCACATTGCCGTTTTTATTTTTATTCACAAGGCATATCCTTTTCACAATACATGCATTTAAATGTTTCTTCTTCTTTTATAAACACCGGCATTGTATCCGGTTCTGCGTTTGTAATGCAGCGCCTGTTAGAGCAATGTGTACCATTTATGCTTTGTGGCTCTTGCTTTTTAATATCGCTTAAAAAGTTAAACGGCGCAAGGCCTAAAAGTGTTAGAATAAGCGCCATTCTCACATAAACTCCGTTTTGTGCCTGTTCAAAATATGCCGCCCTGTTATCGCTGTCTATTTCGGGAGATATTTCATTAACTCTTGGTAGTGGATGCAAAATGGCCATGTCTTTTTTGGCGTGTGCCATTTTTTGTTTGTTTAATATATAGCTGTCTTTTACAGCTTCGTATTTGTTTTCGTCTACAAAACGTTCTTTTTGAATGCGTGTCATATATAAAATATCAATATCGCCTATAACATCTTCAAGGTTTGTGCACTCGTTGCAAACTGCGCCGGCTTTTGTTGCCATGTTAATGTAGCGCTGCGGTACTTTTAGCTGTTTTGGGCTAATAAGCTTAAAGGTGTTGCCGTGGTACCTGCTTAATGCCGCCATTAAAGAATGTACGGTGCGCCCGTATTTTAAATCTCCGCAAAAACCTATTTTTAAATTGTTTAAACGGTTTTTACGCTGTAAAATTGTTATTAAATCCGTTAATGTTTGTGTTGGATGTTGGTGGCTACCGTCTCCTGCATTAATAACCGGGATGCTTGCAAAAAGCCCTGCCTGCATTGGGGCACCCTCGCAAGGGTGGCGCATTGCACAAATGTCTGCATATCCGCTTATTACGCGTATAGTGTCTGCAACGCTTTCTCCTTTAGCAGCACTGGATGTGTCTGCGCTGCTAAAACCTAAAACTGTGCCGCCCATTCTAAGCATGGCAGATTCAAACGATAACCTTGTTCTTGTACTTGGTTCAAAAAAAAGAGTGGCCAAAATTTTATTTTTGCAACTACTGCTGTATGCTAAGCTGTTTTTTGCAATATCTTGCCCTAACTTTAAAACGTTGTCAAGCTCGCTTAAAGAAAAATCTAACGGGTTTATATAATGGCGCATAATACCTCCTGTTTGCTAAAATACGTAGCTATTAGGGAGTAATTCGAACACGCCTATTTTGGCAAATTAATGCGCTATGCTGTGTTATCCTCGTTCGCAATACAATAAAGTATTATTCCCTAACAGCTAAGATGGCAGGATTATATTGCATATGCCGTCTCCCACCATCTTAAATTAAAATATATTTTTAAACTTGTAATAAATGAATTGCAAAACCACAAATTTCATCGTTTATATAAATTGCAACTGTCTTATTGTTTTTTACAACGCGTGTGGATTCATCAAAGTCTACGCCGTCTGCCTTAAGGTGTGCAATTGCACGGTCAATAGTATTTGTGCCAATAGCAATATGGCCGTTTTTACCTTTGCCGGGTTTTTTCATAATTTCAATTTCTTTATTACCGCAAAAAACTGAAGAATTACCAACAGCAACACCCATGCCAAATAAGCGTTTAAAAGTATTGGCACTTTTTATGGCCTCGTCTTCGTTTTCTGTATTAATGCCAATGTGCAACATTTTAAAGCCAAGCATGTTTGTAACAGCCTCTTTGGTAAGGCGTGTAATTTCATCCCAGTTGCCTTCGTCTATAAGTTTTGCCGGTACCATCCATGTTCCGCCACATGCAACTATTTTGTCAAACGAAAGGTAATCCATTAAATTTTTAGCGTTAACGCCGCCCGTAGGCATCCAGTGTAATGATTTGTAAGGCCCTGCAAGCGCTTTTAATTTTGCAACGCCACCGTTTTGTTCTGCCGGAAAAAACTTAACAACATCAAGGCCCATTGCCATTGCTTGTTCCATTTCTCC
>CAYJDK010000029.1:0-8415 GCA_964368905.1 uncultured Bacteroides sp. | reverse complement strand
TTTCTCCTGCGGTTGCGGTGCCGGGCATAAAATCAATACCTTTGTCAAGCGCGTATTTTGTTATTTCCGGGTTAAAACCGGGGCTTACTAAAAAAGTACAACCGGCTGCGTGTGCCCTGTCTACTTGGTCTTTAGTTAGCACTGTTCCGGCGCCTACAATCATTTCAGGCACTTCTTTAACAATGTTTTTAATTGCTTGTTCGGCGGCGTCTGTTCTAAAAGTAATTTCTGCAACAGGTAAACCGCCTGCAACTAGTGCTTTTGCCAACGGTACAGCTTTTTCTGCATCGTTAATTGCTATAACGGGCACTATGCCTATTTCGTATATTTTTTTAACAATGTCGTTCATTATAAAATACCTCACATTATTTATATAGTTTGTAAAAGGTTATGCAAAAAAAGTTATAATACAATTTCGCCTTCTGTTGGAGAACCTATTGCATTGCTTTCGTCTGTATCTATATGCATGGCGGTTGCATAATCTTTGTTAACACGCACAACTACGTCGCCTAAAATTGCGCTGCGGCCCGCAGATTTAGTGCTAACACTAACAATTTGTTTGTCTTGAACATTTAGTTTTTGTGCATCTTTTGGTGTTATGTGTATGTGGCGCTTTGCAACAATTACACCGTTTTCAATTTCAATAGTTCCATTTGGGCCCTTAAGTGTGCAACCGGGTGAGCCTGCAAGGTCTCCGCTTTCACGCACAGGTGCATTAATGCCTATGCTGCGTGCGTCTGTAAGGCTTATTTCAATTTGTGTGTCGTTTCTTGTAGGGCCAAGAATAGAAACATTTGCAAGCTCTTTTTTAGGGCCTACAACTGTTACTCTTTCCTCACATGCGTATTGGCCGGGTTGTGATAGTTCTTTTTTCACAGTTAACTCATAGCCAGCTCCAAAAAGTTTTTCAAGGTCTTGCTTGCTTAAATGCACGTGGCGTGCAGATGTTTCTACTAAAATACTCATAAATTGCTCCGTTTCATTTTTCATAATATTATTACCTTATATATTTTACCAATTAAACGTTAAAACTTCAATAGCTTTTCAATTAAGTTATTTTTTTAACAAAAATAAGTGCACAGGCAACTAATTGCAAAATAAACATGCAAAAAAACAGTTTGCATTAAAGTAATGATGATAGGTTAATTATATCTAAATCATTGGGAACTAAAAGTATGCCTTTGTAATAATTTAAACCTTCTTTTGTATATAGTTGCTTTCTTGTTTTATGGTTTTCATCTTCTGTATGCCATAAAACAAGGCGTTTTACATTTAATTCTTGTGCAAGCTCGCATGTCTCGCGCACTGTTGCGTGGTGTTTTTCGTACGGTTTAAATTTTTCTCTTTGGCTATAAAGGCAAAAAGCCTCGCTTAAAAGAGTTGTTGTGCCTTTAACGTATTTTTCACAAGTAATATTATATGGCTCGTCTCCCAAACACGTTACTTTTTCATTTAACGCGGTAAGCATGCTAAAGCCGTACTGCTTTGCTTTTGTAGAGTGTATGTCAAAAAAAGTAAAAGTGCGCCCTAGTAGTGTTTGCACTTGCCCGTTGCTTACAATGTTTAAAATAATTTTACTGCCAAGTAAATCTGTAAATTTTTTTTCAAGCGTTAGTTTTAATAAAATTGTTATAGAATTTGCAAGTTCTTCATGGCACCACACGTTAAAAACACCATCATAGCTACCATTTTTTATCATAGTTGCAATTTTACGGTACACCCAAACAACGCCAAGCAAGTGGTCGCAATGTTCGTGCGTTACAATAAGGTGCTTTATGTTTTGTGTATTTATGTTTGCTTTTTCAAGTTGGGTTAATATTCCGTTGCCGCCGCCGGCGTCTACTAAAATATAATTATCATCAATGTTAAATGCAAAACAAGTGTTGTAAAATTTTGTTGACAAAGCGTTGCCGGTGCCTAAAACAATTAACTGTTCCAAAATAAATACTCCTTTTAATAATATGCGTGTTAAACAGTAACAACAGTATTAAAAATCTGCCGTTTTTTACTACTTTAAACGCTAATTAGTCATGTTAAGTGTTAATTTTTGTTATAACGCCGGTGTCGCCGTTAAGCTCTACTACGTCACCCGTTTTTAAAGCGCTCATAACACCTGCTACGCCCACAACAGACGGCTTTTTTAGCTCACGTGTAATAATTGCCGTGTGAGATAATAAAGAACCACGCTGTGCAATAACACCTTTTGCGTTTTTTATTAAAAACACCCAACCGGGGTCTGTTATATCGGTAACAAGAATTTTGCCGCTTGTGTTTATGTTTAAAGAGGGCTTTTTAACAACAAGCACACTTGCGCGCACAATTCCACCGGAACTTGGAGTGCCTTGTAAAAAGCCTTTGTTAAAGTTTTCTGTGTCAATTTTTGCGTTTAGGGGTGCTTTGTCAAAAACTTTTTGTTGAAACACAAGCCTTGTATATGCGGGCAAGTTTTCATATTCTTCGTATAGGTGTTTTCTATTAGTAATTGTTTGTTGCATAACTTTTTTTTCGTTTATGCATTGCTCAATTTCGTTTATATACAAGTAAAATATATCGTCAGGTGCGGCAATAATGCCATCTTTTACAAAATTAGTGCCAATTTTGTAAAAAATAGAGCGTGCAAGGCCATATAGCCTTGTTCTGTTCATGCGAGAAAGCTCCCTGTTAAATATGCCTTTTTTTGCACAACGAACAATATATTTGTCGCCACTTGTGTCTTCTGCGTGAGGCGTTTTTATTTCATTGTATTCATAGTTATTTATGTACACATCAAGCATTTCAGGGTTAGTGTTCATTGTTTTGCTTTCAAGTTTTAACTCTTCAAGGCACCTGTCGCCGTACTTGTTTAAATATTGCTCTTTTTGGCTAGTGTATTCGTTACTGTTTAAACCGTGCTCTTTTGCCGTTTTTGCAAGTTTGTTTATTGCAAGCACAGGGTTTAGGCTTTCTAGCTTATGTATGTTTGCAATATTTGCCGCATTTATTTTTTTTGCCAAAGATGTATATATAAACGCATACATGTCGTTTATAAGCGTAATGCCCCATTTGCTGCCAACATTTTGTATAATGGTTTGTAAAAGGCTAAATAACTGTGCGCTGTTGTTAGTGTTTTGCACACAAGTTTTGTAATTAGTGTAAACATTAGAGAAAAAATTATTTAGTTGTTGCATTTTTTTTGGAGTTACAACCATGTAGTATGCAAATAAAATGCAAATTTTTACTTTTACAAAAAAAGAGGGTTTTGTGTAAGATGTAGATGGTACATCTTTTTGAGTAACTCCAAGCATTTCTTGCCATATTGGTATTATTTTGCGGCTAAAGGGTAGTATTTTTAAAAGGTGGTACCAATTGCTAATTAGATAATACATTCTGCCATTTGTGCAATGCACCATGTTTTCAAGCACGTTGTTTAAATTGTTAACTACTTTGCTGTTACATGTTAAAATGTTTGCGCAGCTTTTAAAAGCACTGTAATAAACAATGCGTGCAAAACTTTGAGAACAAGGCAGCGTAATGCCGGGGTAACTTTCAGAAATATTGCTGCTGTCCAGTATTATTTTTTTATCGTCTTTTATTGTGGTAACTTTACGCACTTGTAAAAAGTATATAACATTGTCTTTAATACAAAATTCAATGTCTGCATAAAAATTAAAAAGCTTTTGTATTTTTTGTGCTTGTGAAAAAAGCAAGGATAAAATATCAGGCTTTAAAACAGGAGAATTTTCTTTTGTTTCGCTATAATAAACATTGTCTGTAATATTATAATAATATGTGGTAACAGGTGTTTTATCTTCTACAACTAAGTCTCCTGTTTTGCTTCCAACAATAAGCACTATTTCGTTTAAAATGCCTTGAGGGTTAGCCGTAAATATAACACCGGAATAGTCTGCGTTTATCATTTCTTGAACAATAACTTGCATGTTACCAGTTGTTTTTATTGAGTGTGCACCAACGTAATGCTCTGCATTTTTTTCGCTATTAACAACTTTTTCAACGGCATTTTTTACATTATCTCTTTTTACGTTTAAGCTTGTAAAAAACTGCCCGGCAAAAGAATAAAGCTCGCCATCTTCTGCAGAATAGTTACTGCGCACAGCAAAACTATTGCCTTTAGAAAAACTTAAATCTATATTATAAGGTGCGCTTAAAACGGTAAATGGTGGAACATTAAAACCGTTTTGCTGTAAAATTTTTAAATTTTCGCTTTTAATAAAATCACCCTTTCACAAATGTTTTTGCACCGTTAATAACCCTTTATAAAAACATGCCCAAAATTGAACGTTGTTTGTGTTTTGGGGTTAGTATTATAACAAGCTAGCGCAAAAGCAAATAAACAGGTATTGTTATTATCATTAAAATTTCTTGTATATATGTGTATCGCTCTACTTTATCTACAAGTTTAAATGCGCTTGGGTTTTGTTTAAACTTAAAAAACTTAATTGTTATCCATATTGTGTTTATAAGTAGCGCAATTACAGAAAAATAGCTTAACCTAATTACCAGTAAAATATTTGTAGCTATGTCTACCCATGTTAAAATAAGTATAAAGTTAACAGGTTTTTTGTACCCAAATAATTTAGAGTACGTTACGTACTCTGTTTCATCTTTAGGGGCGCGTATTTTGCGCGATATTTCCCATATTAAAGCCGGAAAATAAAGAGTAAATAACACAAGAACGTTAAAAACACTAAAAACAGGTAAATTATATTTTATAACTGTAAAAGAGATAGCATATAAATTTAATATTAGTTGCACAGGGTTATGCGTAACAAGTGCAAGTGGTAAACTGCTGCGGATTTTGTGTTTTTGAAAAAACCAAACAGCCATAAAAAAACCATAAGTGTATAAAAACATAAAAAACAAAAAATTGTTCATAAAAAATGCGTTTAGCAGTACAGTTATTGATATTACAACAATTAACAGTATGCGTAAATCGCTTTTTTTAACACGCCCCGATGCAAGCGGCCTATGTGGAAAAAGGCGGCAATCGTGTTCGTAGTCTTTAAAATCGTCTGCAACACGCAACCACAGCAAAAAAGAAAAAATTGTAATTCCTCCAACTACCTCTTGTATGCCAAGTGAAAAAGACGTTACGTTGTTGTTTAAAAGGAGTATAAAATAAATTTCTAAAAAAACTACATAGCCAAGCGCAAGGCGCGGAATTATTGGGTACATTTCTTTAAAATATATGTTTAATCGCTTTAACATAACCTACGGTTTCTCCTATTAATACTTTTGTTTCAATGTTTTGTTTGGAATAATTTAATATGTCGTTATCAATAAAGACAGTGCCTTTTTTATAAAGCTGTATTATTGTAGAGCCGCCAAGCTCAAAAAAGCCTTTTTCTTCAAACCGGGCAAGTTGCCCTGTGGTTTTGTGGTTTACAATTTTGCCAACCAGCATGGCGCCAACTTCAATTTGTGCTGTTACATCGGCGTTTTCTGTTTCAATTATAGTAATTTCACGTGAGTTTTCAAAATAATTGTGGTTGCTGTTTTTTATAGGGCGCACTGTGTTAAGCACGCCTTTTATATATGCCGTTTTTATAATTTTACCACTGTGAGAGTTTATGTACCTGTGGTAATCTGTTAATGTAAGGCGGTAAACTAAACATGTTCCGTTTGCAAAAACAGTGCTGTCGTAAGTGTTTTTTAGCAGCTGTTTAATAGAATACTTGCGCCCTTTAATGTAAATGCTTAAAGCGTTGTTTATTGTGTAAACGCTAAGGTACGCTTGGGCAGGGCTTATTAATGATAGTGGTAAGCAGTTAAAAGCATGTTGCTCTTTGCGTGTAAAAAAAGCGTTAAAGCTTTTAAATTTATTAATTTCGTTTAATGTATAGGGTAATTTGTGCTGCGATACAAACTTAATAAGTGCGCGCTTTGAAAAAACACTATTATAATAAATGCCGCTAATGCGTGAAAACCAAGCATTTTGAAAAATGAGCTTTAATAAAACTCGCCCTAAAACACTGCTATACAAAAACTCAAGTTTTTTTGCATCTTTATCAAATTCGGTTTTTAGTTTTTTTAGCTTTCTTGAGTAGAATTGGCGTTCCATTAAAAAAGTATCCTTTCAAGGGTTTGGCACACAAAAAGACAAAATACCAATTAATATTTTGCCATAAATAGTGTTTTGTGCTGTTAAAAAATAATTATGCCGGCAGATACTAACAAAGAAAGCACACCAAAAAACAAGTATGCCATACCACGAGGTTTTTTAATTTTAACGTTAATAACAAAGGCAAGTGCTATTAAAACATATAAAAAAGCAAAACCGCCAACAAAAAACACACCGGGTAAAATAAGCGTTAATAAGTAATAAATTGGTAAAATAAGTGCGCTATATGTTACAGGTAGCCCTTGAAAATATTGTAAAGTATTGCCGGCGTTTGCACCTACATTAAACCATGCAAGGCGTATAATACCACAAATAACGTAAGGGATACAAACAAGGCCAACTTCCGGGCCAAGTAAAAAAAGGCATAAAACACTTGGGAAAGCTATAAAAGAAAATACGTCTGCCAACGAGTCTAGCTGAACACCAAATTGTTTTGCGCTCTCGCTGCGCTTACACTTGCGTGCAACAGGGCCGTCAATCATGTCACATATTCCGGCAAAAATTAGGCATAAAAAAGACGCATCAAAATAGTTTTTAAGTGCAAAAAAAATGCCAAATATTGACAAAATAACACCTATATACGTTATTATTACAGATTTATTGTACTCACCAATCATACGGTGCTCCTTTAATTTTGTTTAAAAAAGTTTAAATTAGTAAAATATTGTTTAATTTTGCACGCATATATATTGCAAAAATAAACGCAAGGCTTTATTAAGCCGGCAATAAATAGGCGTGTAAAACTATTTGTTAACACACACTTTTATATAAGCTATAAGTTTTTGCGTATTTTTAACATAAGCAATATTAAATTTACAATAACATGTGTTAACCCACCAATTATAATATGGGCTATTGTATATAAAACACTTATGCCTGAAAGTAAAAATATAACAAGGCCAATGCCTAAAACGGAATCAAATTGGTCTACAAAAAAGAAGAGTATGCCAACAGGGCTATTGTTTGTTTTGCCGGGTAAAATATTAATGCGGCGTTTAATAAAACTGTTTGGTAACTCGCAAACCATGTACGTAAAACCTAGTAAAGTGCCTATCAATGCATTATAAACAAAGGTGTTTTCAAATTTTAAGTAAAAATTATTTAAGTGAGATATTGATGAATAATTACAAAATAAACCCCACAAAACTTGCCAAAAAATTGAAAAAATAACCATGCTTGCAAAACCAATAAACGTTTTGTTGTTGCCTAAAATATGCCTGTTATCTTTGTATAATTTACCGCAATCTATTGGCTTTGAATGTGCTTTGTAAATGTTAGTTTTAGTAAAAACCATGTTGCTTACACCTGCAAGAATAATAGGTATAATTGTTACATATATTTTTATCATATTATTTTTGGCAGCAAAATTAAAGCTTGCGTAGAAAAAAAGGCAATTCCAAAAACAAGAACCGCCGCTGCCGCAATATCCTTTATTATTTTTATGTTAATGTGAAATTCAGGTTGAATAACATTGCAAATGTGCTCAATAGCAGTGTTAGCATATTCTGCGCTAAAAACACATGCAGTGGTTATTATTAAAAAACAATACTCCTGCAAACTACTGCGCAAAAAAATGTTAAATGCAAAAAAAGTAAGTGCAATTGCCGTGTAGTATTTAAAGTTTTT
Source organism: uncultured Bacteroides sp. (assembly GCA_964368905.1). Classification (GTDB taxonomy): domain Bacteria; phylum Bacillota; class Clostridia; order Oscillospirales; family Ruminococcaceae; genus Ruthenibacterium. Next base: position 671 of record CAYJDK010000029.1, on the reverse strand, counting down.
TTCAGTTGTATAGCCAATTTTTAAACCAATAACAGCACATTTTATGCTTTGCCAAAATGTTTTGTTTTTCATTACTTATTCCTTAATTATAAAATTATTTTATACAATTATTATACCATAAAATTTATGCAACGCAAATTGTGAAAAGCAAAAAGAAACCCACACTTGTAAAACAAGTGTGGGGACGGTTGTTATTCACAAAAGCTGTGAGTACCGAATTATGCTTCTTCCTTCATTTTTGCAAAGCACTCACTGCAATAAACAGGGCGATCTTCACGAGGTTTAAAAGGAACTTTTGCTTCGCTACCACATGTAGCACAGTTAGCTACGTGCATTTCACGGGCACCACGAGTGGCGTTTTTGCGGGCGTCGCGGCAATTTTTGCAACGTTGTGGCTCATTTTCAAAACCACGGCTTGAGTAGAATTCTTGTTCACCAGATGTGAACACGAAATCTTGGCTGCAATCTTTGCATACTAGTGTTTTGTCTTCGTACATTTCGGAGTCTCCAATCGGTATAAAATAGTATTTGCCCGCAGAAAGAATTAAACCTACCTTTGATCTTGGACCAACGCTTTGTTTTAATCTAATAGGGGCATATTAAAAAGCAATAAATTGCCTTTTAAACAAAAGGGAATATGATTTAACGCAATTTTGCCCTAGCACGCTGAA
>CAYJDK010000028.1:9901-14404 GCA_964368905.1 uncultured Bacteroides sp. | reverse complement strand
TACCATATAAAAAAACTAAAATCAATACTTTAAAGTTAATTTTGCATATAAAAAATTATATTTATTTTAAAATAAAAGCAGTGTTTTTTAAAGCAGTAAAATAACTAAACGTGAGGCTGTGATATTTAACAAATAAGTTTTATTTTTATACTGCGATGTTTTAATTTGTAAATAAAAGGCAATAGTGTTTTATAATAAATAAGTTATATAATATAATGAGTTTTCTTGATTAAAATATGAAAATATGGTATAATTTTTAGAAATTTGTTTAAATAAATGTAAAGTAATTATTTTTTTGAATTGTGAGTTTTTTAATGGAGATTTTGTTTACAATAATAAGCCTTGTGGCACTTTGTATATATTCTGTTTTTTTTGCGCGTATATTAAACATACCCACTGCATGTTCACCACTAATAACACTAAGTTTTACAACGATATATTTAGTGGTATTTGGTGTGTTTGGGCTACTTTTGCTAGGTGGATATGTTTATTTTTTATGTGCGTTAATAATAGGTGCGCTTTTTGCATTAAAAAAAGTATCGTTGCCAAAAATTTCAATTTGGTTTTACGCATTTGCCGTTATAAGTGCTTTAATGATTATATTTTTTGGCATAAGGCAACCACTTTTAAATTCTTGGGATGAATTTAGTTTTTGGGGTACTGCCGTTAAAATGACAAAGCTGAACAATGAACTGCATACAACAGCAGAAATAGGTTGGAAGTGGGTTGCGTCTCAAAAACCGGGTTTAATGGTAATAGGTTACTTTTTTCAATTTTTTGGCTCATACCAACAATGGAAAATTTTTGTGGGCTTAAATATAATAGCGCTAAGTGTATTTGCAGCAGCACTAACACCGTTTAAAGCAAAAACAAAAGTATTGGGTGTTCCTTTAGCGCTAATTTTGTTTTTTACACCTTATGTTTTTACAATTTACAGGCAAGTTGCAGAGCCGAGCAATGTGTATATGAACGCACATTCAGATGTTCCCATGGCATGGCTTTTTTGCGCTACTATTATTTTATACTATGTTCTAAAAAAAGAAAAAGCGCCAATATGGCCTGTAAATATTGTTGTTATGGCATTAACAATGACAAGAGACACAGCACTGCCGTTTGCACTAATTGCATGGGTTATTATAAGTGTAGACATATTATTTTTAAACAAAGACGTTACCTTTTTAAAATTAAAACAATTAAAAGCAAAAATTATGCATGTTTTATGCATGTTGTTTTCAATACTAATTTGTTTTTTTGGTTGGGCATTTTATATTTCGCTTATTTTAGGGGCAGACCCTTTTGGAGACATAGGTGGCAGTGAAACACTAAGCATGACAAGCATGTTAATTATGGGTATAACTCAGCTTTTTGGCGTTAATACAACAGAAAATTTTGCTCAAACAATGACTTCGATGTTTAATGCGTACTTTACATTGCCCATGTCTATGTTTGGAACGGGCGTTTATATAACAATAATAATAATGGGAATTTTATTTGTTGCGGCAATATCAAGCAATAGTAAAAAGCATATGCTTACATGTGTTAAATTTGCAGTTCTTTCTTTTATGGGTTTTGTTGCATATTATGTTTTTATTGGCTTTACGTTTGCTTTTATTTTTGTTGGCGACACAGCCGAGTACCTTATAGGGTATGAAAGATATATATACCCTTATTACATTGCATGGTTTAGCGTTAGTGTTTTTCTTTTATGCATAAGCGCACTTGCACCACGCAAAAAATTACTCTTTTTACCACAAGGCTCAATTTATTTAATTTTGCTGTTATTTATATATAGATATAACCTATATGTTCCGCAGGGCATGTCTTTTATAGATTACCACGATGGATATTTATATGAAAGAAAGCAGCTTGTAAATAATGCACAAGATATAATTGAAACACTAGGTGTACAAGAGCAAGGTAATATTTATTTTATAAGCCAAGGGGACAATGGTAACAGGTGGTTTCAGTATTCAGGAGACTTATTGCCACTGCAACTGGAATACAGTTTTGGTGGCGGTACACTCTCGTTGCCTGAAAACGCAACAAACAAAACGTACGAGTACACTTTGAGTATTGAGGAATTTATGCAATACTTACAAGAAAATGAATGTGAATTTATTTTTGTTGAGAGAAGTGACGATGCACTTGTAAGAGATTTTGGCTATTTGTTCAGTGATGAATTACAACTGAGCAAGAGTGAAAAACCGGTTTTATACAAAGTTAACGGCACAGAAAATGAGCTCACTTTTGATTTAATAGGCGAGGTGGGGCAATGAAAAAACAAAAATTGAATTTAAAATATTATTTTAAAAAGAACTTGCTTATTAATTTATACGTTGTAACAATAATTTTTTATTTAATTGTTGGGGTTTATAACACAGTGTACGATAATTTATTTGCGCCAAAGCAGCAAAATTTATCTGTTTATGATTTTGAGCTTTATGATATTGAAATTGTAAATGACAACACAGTAATTGCCATAGGAAATGATCCTCAAATGATATACAATATTACTAAAAGTAATATACATACAGTATATTACAAATTGGAAAATAGTGCAAATGGCATAACTTGCGCATATTACACAAAAAATGCACAAGAGGATTTTTCAAATGCAAAGCGGCTGTTTCCAAGTTTTGGGCAAAGCAAAGAAGTGCTTTATATTTTACCACAAAATAATATACAAAGAATACGCCTAGACATAGGAAGCATACCGGGCGAAACGTATGTGTTTGAAGAGTTAACTATAAATAAAAAAGTTAGCGTATTAAATTACTTTAAACCTACAAATATGCAATTAGTAATATTAGTAATATTGCCGCTTTTAATTTATTGCATAATAAGCACGGTTTTTTACTATAAACAATATAAAGATAAATTGTAAAGTAGCAAATTGCATTAAAAAACTATTTAAACATTTTTTTTAACATTGGCTTACACTCTGCGGTATAACAGCCAAAATATATAAATAAGTAACACGTCAATTTGTAAAAATATAATTTTACAAATTAAACTTTAAACGGAGATTAAAATGCATTTTTTAAAAGTACAACAATCGGCTGTAATTAAAACAGCTATTATAAGTACAATTTTAATGTTAACTATTTGTTTAGTATTTCAAATGGCTCCTTTTGGCAACGGCACTTTTTTAACAGGAGATTTAAACGGGCAATATATAAATTATTTTGCCCAAACAAGAAATGCATTTATTGAAGCAAACGGAATGGATTACAGCTTATTTAAAGGGCTTGGCGGAAACATGACAGGCATAATTGCCTATTATGCGGCAAGCCCGTTTGTGCTGTTTTATGTGCTTGTTAACCCAATTTACTATGGGGCGTTAACAACATTTGTTGTAAGCGCAAAAGTAATATTAATGTGCTGTGCAATGGCCTTTTATTTAAGTAAAAAGCTAAAAACGCAAAGTAATAAAGTAGTAATATTTTCTATTGCATATGGCTTTGCAGGGTATGTGTTTGTTTATATGCAAAATTTTATGTGGCACGATGTATTAATACTACTGCCACTTTTGTGCTACGGAATTGATGTATTGATAAGCACAAAAAAACCTTTTATATACGCAATTGTGCTTGGCGTGGCAGTTTTTGTAAATTTTTATATTGCGTATATGGTTTGCATTTTTATTTGTGTTTATTTTTTATATAGTTTAATATTGCTTGAAAATAGCACCATTAAAAATAGCATTAAGCATTGCATAAATTTTGCGGCTGCGTCTTTAATTGGTGGGCTTTTAAGTGCGTGCTTACTATTTCCCGCACTTGCAAACATATCAAATAGTAAGGGTATAAGTGCTCAAAGCACATTACATTTTACAACAGAGTTCTCAATACACCAGTTTATGGCACGGCTTTTGCCGTTTGGGTTTTATATAAAAAACATGAGCAACGATTTGCCGAATGTTTATGCAGGTATTGTTACAATAATATTTACAGTTATATATTTTTGCGCTAAAAATATTAGCAAAAAGCAAAAAATTGCATCTTTTGTTGAGCTTTTTGTTTTGTTTTTAAGTATGTTTAGCACAGATATTATGCTTGCCTTTCATGGTTTTGCGCCACCTGTATGGTTTACACACAGGCATGCGTTTTTATTTGTGTTTTGGGTGTGCTATTTAGCGGCTTGCGCTTTTGTAAGTGGCGAGATATCAAAAAAAGCTTTAGCAATTTCGGCAACTGTTTTATCTTGCGTATTAATTATGCGGTTTGCTTTTAAAGAACCGGTTTATACAAACAACAGGTTTTTATTTACTATTGCAATAATACTTGTGCTTTTTGCAGTTTTGGCTTTTTATATATGCGCAAAGTACAACAAAATAAAAACAATATGCGTTAATTTAATGCTGTTTATTTTAATGGCAGAACTTGCTTTAAACACATACTATACTCAAGTTCAGCTTGAAAAGTACCCAAACGATGTATATATGCAATTTGTACAAACAAATAGTGCTTTGGTTAATGAAACACATGAGCTTGAAGGTAATGA
>CAYJDK010000028.1:7441-9891 GCA_964368905.1 uncultured Bacteroides sp. | reverse complement strand
ACAGAATAGAAAAAAATTATGCAAGAAGCCTTAACGACAGTTTTTTAATTAACTATTACGGCATAACTCATTTTGGTTCTACACAAGACGATAACACGCTTGATTTTATTTATAAGCTTAACATGACGGGGGTTACCTCGGGTTTATATGACAGCAGTGTGACTAACGTTTTTTCAGACAGTATGGTTGGCATAAAATATTTGCTTGTTAACGAGGCAAACCCAATACCGCACGGCTATGTAAAAACTAACATAGAAATAAACGGATATTTTGTGTATGAAAACCCATATGCATTCCCAATATCGTTTATGTTGCCAAATGAAAACGCAGACTACAATACAAATTTTACACAAAAAGATACGTTTGTAGAAAATGTATACACCGCATTAAAAAACAACGAATTTGAAGGCGAGTTTTACACTCAAGAGGGTAAAATTAACTTGGAAAGCATAGAAACATTAAGCAAACAACTAAATGACAGTGCGGCAGAAATTGACATGAGAAGAGGCGAAGTAAACGCAAATATAAACGCAGAAAATAATGGGCTTTTGTTTTTTAGCATACCATACAGCGAATATTTACACGTTACGGTTAATTCGCAAAAAGTGCAAATAGAAGAAGTGTTTAACAGTCAATTGGCAGTGCCTGTAACAAAAGGCAACAACACAATAAAAATAACTTACAATACACCTATGAAAATACAGGGTATAGTTGTAAGCTTGTTAAGCGCATGTATGCTTTTGGCGTGGTACATTAAAAGTAAAAAACAAAACAAAATTTAAGCTTTATAAGAAATTAGTTAAATTTAGCAATTTAACTTTTGCTCTTGTAAAGAAAAATAAAAACAGTTTGTATTAAAATTAAAACAAACGGGTTTGTGTAATTTTATAAAGGTGTTGCAATTGTTTAAAGTTTATTAGAGTGTTGCTATTAAACACAATAAAATTGGAGTTTAGTTATAAATTATCCGCTAGGATATTTAAATAAAATATATGTTTTAAGAAGGGAAAGTATTAAATTGAAAAAAATATTTAAAATTTTAGTAATTTTAGTAATAATGTTTTTCTTGTTTACAACTTGCGTATCATGGCTTTTAGAAGATGATGAAACATCACAAGATTATGGTAACGTAGATTACAGTGAAAACGAAAGTGACCAGCAAAGCATTATACAAGAACTTATTAACCATGTTCCAAGTGAGGACACAGGCACAGATTGGGTTGTTTACTGGTATTTATGCGGAAGCGACCTTGAAACAGACTATGGCTCTGCCACTGACGACTTGTATGAAATGCTAGAGGTAGATTTGCCGGAAGGTGTAAAAGTAGTTATTCAAACCGGTGGTGCTTACATATGGAATAACGACCTTATAGACCCAAATTACACAGAGCGCTATGTTTATGACAGCGAGGGTTTAAAACTTATTGAACAGTTGCCTGTTTCTAATATGGGAGACCCCCAAACACTTATTGACTTTTTAAAGTTTGCAGAAACAAATTACCCCGGAGACCGCACCATGCTTAATTTTTGGAACCATGGCGGTGGATCTGTTTCCGGTGCAGCATTTGATGAACTTTTTTACGATGATTCTTTAACATTAACAGAGATGGAAAATGCACTGGTAAATGTATATGGCTATGAAAATGAATATTACCCAATTGACATTGTTGGGTTTGACACATGCTTAATGGCAACACTATCTACGGCACATACATTTAGTTCACATGCCAACTATCTTGTTGCATCGCAAGAGCTTGTGCCCGGTAACGGCTGGTACTATACAGGCATTTTTGAAGCAATTGCACAAAACCCAACCATTAGCCCGGTAGAGCTTTCAATTGAAATTTGTGATACATATGTGGAAGGCTGCGAGATTGAATGGACAGAAGACGAGATTACTATGTCTGTTACAAACCTTGCACAGATGGAACAACTAATACAAGAATATGACGATTTTGGACTACATGCGCTTGATTATGCGCTTGATGATCCGTCGTTTTTTACACAGCTTTCAAAAATTGCAAACAATGTAGAAAATTACGGCGGCAACACGCGTGAACAAGGTTATACAAATATGGTAGACATGGGACAGCTTGTTTTAAACACGCAAGATTTATTTCCGCAAGCATCTCAAGATGTTATAGATGCATTGAATAAGGCTGTTATTTATAAAATAGACAGTAAATACAGGCCGGACGGAATGGGCCTTTCAACTTACTATTCATATAATGGTGACATTGAAGACTTTATGCTTTATACCGAAGTTAACCCGGTTGAATCTATAAATTATTTGTATTCATATGCACTTACAGGCAACATTGATAATGAAGGCATGCAGTACCTTGAAAGCAACCTTGATTACTCTGAAGAATTGCCGGAATTGCAAACGCTTGAAACGGTAGGATCTGAGTGGGAAGATGCGCCTTTGACAATAGATGAGGAAGGCAGTG
>CAYJDK010000028.1:1563-7431 GCA_964368905.1 uncultured Bacteroides sp. | reverse complement strand
ACTTAACTTAGGGCCGGAGGCTTATGATGCACTTTCTTCAATTGAGTTTGAGCTTTATTATTCACCTGTTGGGGAAGACCTGTTAATGTCGCTTGGTACAGATAACGATATAGTTGGCGATTGGGAAAATGGCATATTTAAAGATAATTTCCGTGGTGTATGGGGCCATATTAACGGTTCAATTTGTTATATGGAGCTTATATACGAGGCAGACGATTATAATGAGTATTCTGTGCCTGTTAAATTAAATGGCGAGGACTACAACTTAAATGTTATATATGATTTTAACGTGGGAGAATATGAAGTTTTAGGCGCAAGAAAGCCTTTAAGTGATGAAGGCGCAGCAGATAAAAACCTTGTACAGCTTAAAGACGGTGACGTTATAGAAACGGTGCACTATGCAACAGACATGGACTCTGACGATGACTTTTTGCCTATTACCGTTGACACTATTATTGTTGATGGAGAAGTAGAGTTTACCGAAGAATGGTTGCCTGACGGATATTACTTTTTAATGTTTGTTATGCACGGAAGCCAAGGAGACTATATATATTCTGATGTTGCAATGTTTGAAAGTATAGATGGTGAGATTTATACTTACGAATAAAATTGTAATTAATTAAATTTGCAAACAGTAACAAATAATTAATTAGAAAAACAAGTTAAAATGTTAATTAACTTTAAACAAAATTAAGAATTTTTATAACAAATTATATAAAATTATTGCGATAGAACAATATTTGTGGTAAAATGAACTCATACAAAGCGGCTTAATAATATACTAAATACAATTTAAAAAAAATAAAAATATTTGTGTTTTTATTTTGCGGCTTTTGCAACGCCAATGCTTGTTTTAATGAGTAATTGGTTTAATAAGGAGGTCTCACCATGAAAATTATTTGTACAGGACGCAAGGTTAGTTTAAAAGATTCTTTTGAAGACAGGGTGCAAAAAAGGCTTGCAAAATTTGATAAGCTTTTTTCAAGTGAAGCAGAGGCCAAAGTTACTGTAACGGTTGAAAAAGACTGGCAAACAGTAGAAATAACTGTGCATGATAGAGGTTTTACTTGTAGGGCTGAAAAAGACGCCGAGCGCATGGAAGATGCATTTGACACGGCAGTGGATTTGCTGGAGCGACGCATATTAAAAAACCGTAAAAAGTTAACAGACCGCGTAAATGCCAAAGATTTGTCTTCTATGTTTGAAAGCGAAGAGCCACATTTACAAGATGAAGATTATAGAGTTATACGTGAAAAAAGATTTTCTTGTAAACCGGCTACGGTTGAAGAGGCAATTTTAAACATGGAGATGCTAGGACATACGTTTTATTTGTTTAGAGACGCTGATACTGATGACATACAGCTTGTTTATGCAAGAAAAAATGGCACTTATGGCGTATTAATACCGGAAAAATAAGCATAATAAAAATCCCCCAAAGAGCAAAAGCTCTTTGGGGGATTTTTTTATAAACAAAAAAAGTCGTTGCAAACTAATCATAGTTTGCAACGATATGGTGGGGCTGCACGGACTCGAACCGTGGACCGACCGGTTATGAGCCGGGAGCTCTAACCAACTGAGCTACAGCCCCACGCGACAAAGAATATTATACATGAATATTAAAAAAAATACAAGTGATTTTTTAATATTTTTTGTAAAAAATATTTTTGTCTATAAATTTGCTATAAATTCTTAGCTATTTCAATCAAATATTTTTTAAAATCCTCGCCAATTTCTTTGTGGTTAAGTGCTGTTTCAACTTGTGCTTGCATAATGCCCAGTTTAGAGCCCATGTCGTATCTTGTGCCTGTAAAATCAACACCTGTCATACCACCATTTCTTGCAAGCACAGCCATGGCGTCTGTAAGCTGTATTTCACCACCTGCACCCGGTTTTGTGCTTTCTAAAATATCGTAAATTTCAGGTGTAAGTAAACAACGCCCTAAAATAGAAAATAAACTAAATTCTTTGCCGGGAGCAGGTTTTTCTATCATATCGGTTATGTTGTAAACGTTATCTTTTAAATTGTCTAGTTTCATAGAAGAATACTTTTGTATAGAAATGCTATCTACTTGCTTTATGCCTACACAAGCTTTACCGTATTCGTTATATGCACGGCATAGTTGTGCCGCAACAGGGTCTTTGCCCATAATAACGTCGTCGCCATACAAAACAACAAACGGTTCGTTGCCTGTAAAGCTTTTTGCTTTTAACACGGCATGCCCAAGCCCTTTTGTCTCTTTTTGGCGCAAGAAAAAAATATCGGCTAAATTTGCGGCGTTTAAACAATCGCCCAACAACTCTGCCTTTGCGCTGCCGCCTTTAGTTAACGCGCTTTCCAATTCCGGTGCTCTATCAAAATGGTCTTCTACGGCGTTTTTGCCTCTGCTTGTAATAATTAAAATTTCTTGTATTCCTGCGGCAACTGCCTCTTCAACTATATATTGTATTGCAGGTTTATCTACAATAGGTAGCATTTCTTTTGGTATTGCTTTTGTTGCAGGTAAAACTCTTGTGCCAAGGCCTGCGGCAGGTATAATTGCTTTTCTTACTTTTACCATTTTTTTTAACTCTCCTATACTGTAAAATATTATGTGCTTTTAATAATATAAATCATAAAGTGCATATATGTTTTCGCTACCAACATATGATGTAATAACAAAACTTATTGCAAATAAAAATAAAATAATTGCTACAATTGAAAGTACACTTGCACCGCCTTGGGCTTTTAATGTAACTGAATAATCTTGCTCGTTTAAATTTTTGCTTTTGAGCTTTTTAATTTTTTTAACAGCGTGCTGGCGGTATAAATAAAAAGAAAATAGGCAGAAAAAAGCCCCGAGTGCCCAGCTTAATATCATAGATATTAAAGACAATGTTTGCATGGCAGATGCAGATATGTTTGGAACAAAGCCTATGCCTAATTCGTTTAAAAAAGTAATAGTTGTTGGAATATTTACAATAAAAGCGCCTAATGCACTTAATAAAGCCCAGTTGTACATTTTTCTGTATGCAAAATAAAATGTAGAAAAAAGTAAAGCGCTCCAGCAAAATGTTAGTTTAAATTTATTTCTTTTTTCATCCATTCGTGCAAACTGGTAAAGATAATATTGAGAAGAGCTGCCGATATAATCTGTCCATTCTTGAGTTGATATACCGTCAAATCCTTTGCCATAAACATTTTTTGCCATATATGTTTCAAAAGAGTTTTCTTGTGATTGGTGTGCCGAATTGTTGTTAATGCCACCAAAAGAAGAACCTTGCATATTTATATTTTGCGTATTAGTTGTGTTTGGGTTTTGTGAATCTGCGCTTACTTCGCGCATTGGGTTGCCGCAGTTTTCACAAAATAAGTTTGTAGATATATTGTCTGTGCCGCAATTTGCGCACCTGTTCTCTTTGCCTTGTGGAATGGGTGGTTCGTATTCAAAACCGCTTTTGTGTTTGTCGCTATAAACGCAACTACCGTTTTTTATATAACATTCTCTGTGGTAAGGTGCGCCGCAATCAGGGCATACAACAACATCGTCGTTTGCCTTAAAATTATCTTCACAAACACAACATTTCATTAACGTTAAGTTCTTCATAAATATTCCGTCCTTTTGCATATGTTTTCTATATTATTATATAATAACCTAAATTATCATATTTGTACACCTTTACAAGCACCTTTTTTAATACTATAATATATAAATATTAATAAAAAAGTAATAATATATTATATTTTTTTATTAATTGCATATTAAAATGCTAAAGAGGTTTTATAACATGATACTATTAGATGACATAAAGCGTCAACTATCTTTACTGGAGCCTGTTGTGCAAGACCTTGCACACGCACTTGCAATAAACGAAAATAAAATGCTTTTGGATGAACTTGAAAACAAAAGTGCAGACCCGGATTTTTATAATGATACATCTCAGTCCGGCAAAGTGTTTGCGCAAATGGGTGAAATAAAGCAAAAATTAGAAGATTACGAAAAGCTGAAAACTTTGCTTTCAGACACACAAACAATACTTGAAATGTACGAAGAGAGCCAAGACGAGGAAATAGAGCCTGACTTGACAGAAAGTATAACACTGCTTGCCGCAAAAGTTGAAGAAATGCGACTTGTAACATTGCTTACGGGCGAGTACGACGCAAATAATGCAATATTAAGCTTTCACGCAGGGGCGGGCGGAACAGAAGCGCAAGATTGGGCAGAAATGCTATATAGAATGTACACAAGATACGCAAACAGGCATGGGTTTAGTGTTAAAGTACTTGATTATCTTGACGGAGACGAAGCAGGGTTAAAAAGTGCAACTATTTTAATAGCTGGGCATAACGCATATGGTTTTTTAAAAAGCGAAAACGGGGTGCATCGCCTTGTAAGAATATCACCGTTTGATTCTTCCGGCAGGAGACATACAAGTTTTGCCTCGCTGGAAGTAATGCCGGAGCTGGATGATAAAATAACAATAGAAATAAACCCGGCAGATGTAAAAATGGAAGTGTTTAGGGCATCAGGTGCAGGTGGGCAACATATAAATAAAACATCAAGCGCAGTACGCCTTATACACGAACCCACCGGTATTGTTGTAAGTTGCCAAAACGAGCGCAGCCAATTGCAAAACAGAGAAATGTGCATGAAAATGCTTGCATCTAAACTATACCAAATAAAAGAACGTGAACATTTAGAAAAGATAAGTGATATAAAAGGTGTTCAAAATGCAATTGCATGGGGTAGCCAAATACGCAGTTATGTGTTTATGCCGTATACGCTTGTAAAAGACCATAGAACTAATTTTGAAAACGGGAACGTTAACGCAGTAATGGACGGTGACATAGACGGCTTTATTAACGAATATTTAAAAGCCGCAAATAAAGCAGAATTTGATGAATAAAATAATAATGGTTTTGTGCTTTATATTAAATTCTACAATTTTTAAAGGGAGTTTTTATTATGATTACTGAAAGCATATCTATTTTATTAATAGTATTGTTTATTATTTTTATTTTACTGCGAGGCAAACACGCAGACTATGCAATAAGCGTTTGCCCTACACTTATTGTGCCGACAGGGCATGTTTTAGTTACGTTTTTTCTTTTTGCGTCTAAAAATGTAATAACGTTACAAAGGCCGCAAATTGTTATTGCATTTGCAGATATTGTTTTTCTTGCAATTACTTGTGCACTTTTTGCAATTTTTTCACATAAAATTAAAAACATTAAAACAAAGCATATTTATCTTTTTACTATGATAGGTTACAGCGTAATATTAACGTGTGCTTTTGTTTACCAAACAATAAACCCCGTTTTAATTTAAAGTTATTATAAAGCAGTTAAAATTAATTTAAAAATATATTTGGAGTTAAAAAGTAATGGTTATAAATGAAACAGAAAAGAAATATGATGTTGATATTGAGTTTTCAAATTTTGATAAGCAAGGATATTTAACACCGGTAGGATACCAAAACATAGCAAATACAGTTGCAGATAAGCACTTAATAAATTATGAAATGAGTTTTGAAAAACTTTTTTCTAAGGGAATATCTTGGGTAATTTTATCAATGAGCATTGACATTATTAACCCTATAAAGGGTAGAGATGACAAACTTATTGCCAAAACATGGTACTCTAGCCGCAAGGGTATTTTCCACCGAAGAGAAATTTGCGTTGAAAAAGAAGACGGTACACCAATGTTTAATTGCGCTACATACTCTACATTGCTAAATTTAAGCACAAGAAGCATATTTAAAAGCCGTACATTGCCTTTTGAATTAATGGAACCTACCGAAAAATTGTTGCTTGATGCAAAACCAACCTTTAAAGAAAAACACGAGTTTGAAAAAGGCGAAAACAGGCTTGTGCGCAGAAGTTATATTGAT
>CAYJDK010000028.1:0-1553 GCA_964368905.1 uncultured Bacteroides sp. | reverse complement strand
AATAGGCCATGTTAATAATGCAAAGTATAGTAGCTTTTGCGTAGATGCTTTTAATGATGAAGAGGCTGACATGCAAAAAATGAAAAGAATGGAAATATACTTTGTTTCAGAATTGACAATGGGGCAAAAATTTACGACTAATAAAAAAACAGATGATAATAGACTAATTGTACAAGGCTTTAATGAAGATGAGCAAAAAACGGCGTTTTATGGTGTTTTTACTTATTAATTAAATTTAAGTGTAATTATTAGAGCATACGCCTGTATGCTCTTTGTTTTTTGCAACCAAAACAAAAATTGTTGTTTTTTGTAGTAATTATAAAAATATTTACCTTTTGTTAATATTTAAAATTGTGAAATGTGCTATAATTTCAAACAGTTTATTGTTTAATTTATTATATGTAGGAGATTAGTATGGGCAAAGTAAAAAGGTTTGTTAAAAAAAGGAAAGGCCTTATAATAACGTTTGTAATATTAGCAATTGTTGCGATAATTGCTTTTAATGTTATTTCAAGTATTACAAGTGTAGCATCGGCATTGGTGTCTTCACCGTCAATTTCGCAATTATCACGTCAAAATATTTCTAACGTAATAATGGCAAGCGGCAATACGTCTGCTGTTGATGTGAGAGACGTTGTTGCCGAAAACACAGGGGCACAGGCTTCTTATAAAATAGTTCAACTTGCAATTGAAGAAGGCGACAGTGTAACGCAAGGGCAAGTAATTGCAACACTGGACATGCAAGATGCCGTTGACAATGTTGACACGGCAAAAGAAGGCGTTAACGATGCATATGCAGATTTAACTGATGCGAGCGAGCAAGCGCAGTTTGATTTATCTGTGGCGCAGCGTGGGCTTACAGATGCACAAAATCAATATAACATAAACAAGCAAAACCACGAGGACAATGTTGCAGCTTTAAACGCTAATATTACAGCAGCACAAAATGCATACAATGATGAAGTTGCGGTTATAGGCGCAACACTGGAAGATTATTTAAAAAACTGGGCTTTGGCTGAATCTTTTACATATTCTAATATAGACCAAATTATTGCTGAACTTGAAACAAAATATAATGCGCTTAGTGTAACGGATAAACAAGACCAAACAAACCCTACAACAAAAGCATATACAGAATATTCAACACTTGCAAAACTTTCAGGTGCGGTAAGCACAGCAACAAGTGCATTAAACCAAGCCAATACAACTTATGAAGCGCAAGAGCGCTCTTCAAGCCTTGCAATTGAAAATGCAAGAGATTCTTTAGTGCGTACACAATTAAATGATCAATCAATAGATACGGCGCAAACACAACTTGACAATGCGCAAACACAACTTGAAAGTGCACAAGAAAGCCTTGAGGATTTATACATAAAAGCACCTATTTCCGGTGTTGTAACACAAGTTAATTTTAAAGTGGGAGACTATTTAAACGGCGCACTTTGCACTGTTCAAAATTTAAACAGTTTTGAAATTGTAACAACGGTTGCAAGCTATGATGTTGTAAAACTGCAAGAGGGTATGCAAGCTATAATAACAACAGACTCTACAAG
>CAYJDK010000027.1:4744-14761 GCA_964368905.1 uncultured Bacteroides sp. | reverse complement strand
GATGTTGTTACAAAATTGTCTTCGCTTAATGTGTTAACAATTCCTGAGGCAATGCCGTCAGTGTCGTTAGCAAGCATTTCATAAATAGCATCGTAATCATCTTGTGAGAATGTTTCAAATTTAGCTGTGTCCATTGCTATTGACACACCGTCAACAGAAGCATCAAATACAATATTTTGTCCGCCTGGGAATTCACCTGCATAGTATGCAGAAATTGCATCGTATACAGATACGCCAAGGCCTTTCATTGCAGATGTTATAACTGTGTCGCTTTCGCCAGCTTGGTCAACGTCAACGCCAATAACTTTAGCGCCTTCTGCTTCAGCTGCTGCCATTACAGAGCTACCTGCGCCGCCTGCACATGCAAATATAACTTCTGTGCCTTCATTGTACCAAGAAGCAGCCATTGTTTGTACTTCAGGTGTAGCAATAAAGTCGCCTGTGTAGTGATATTTAATAGTAATATCGCCTTCTGCAAGGCCTAGTTCTTGGGCTGCAAATTCAGCACCTTGTACAAAACCGTAACCAAACTTAACAACTGCAGGTACAGCCATGCCGCCCATAAAGCCTAAGTTTGTGTTGCCGTCTTTAACTGCTGCGTATCCTGCCAAAAAGCCAGATTGTTCTTCAGCATATGTAATACCAACTGCATTGTCGTTTGTTCTAAATTCGCTGTAATCTGCATTATGTGGGTTACCGTCTATTAAAACAAAGTTAACGTCAGGGTATGTGTCTTGTGCAACGTATATAGGTACTTCAAACAAGAAACCAGGTGTAACTATAACTTTAGCACCGTTAGTTACGGCAATGTCAATAGCTGCAAGGTATGCATCGTCAGATTGTTCTGTAGGTTGATAGTATTGGTGAGAAATATCATTTTCCTCTGCATATTTTGCAAGACCTTCCCAAGAACCTTGGTTAAAAGATTTGTCGTCAATAGTGCCAATGTCTGTAATTAAGGCAAGCTCCATTGTTTCAGCTGCCGGTGCTCCGCAACCTGCAAACGCAATTGCGCTTATAGCAAGTATAAGTAAAACGGATAACAATTTTTTCATGTAAATGTTCCTTTCTTTAACACATTAAATTATTAAAATGTGTTTTTTAAGCAAGCACAATTATGCGTGCTAAATTTATGCCTAAATAAATGCAGTAAAATGTAATTTTATGTAATATGTAGTTTAATTATAAAAAAGCACATTACACCAAAAAAAATTATGGCAATTTATTTATAACAAGTTAATTATATCTAATTTTTTTTACTTTTACAACACTTTATTGCCAAAAAATATTTACAAATAATTTACAATATAGCTGGTTTTTTGTGCTTTTTAAACAATTTTACTGTTTTTTTATAGCGGCACTGGCATGTTTTTAGTTATGTTTTTAGTTAAGTAATTTTTAACTTGTAATTAATTCTTTTAAAACAATTAATTAACAACTTTAAAAACTAAAAAAAAGTGTTTTTAGGTTGTTAAATGGGTAGGGTTTTGTAATTTAAAATAAATCATAAATAATTATGGTAAAAACATTAAAATATGCTTAAAAAATGTTTTTAATGCTTTACAATAATTGGTACTAATAAATTATTATTGCTTTTAATAAAAAACATGGTATAATTTTTTATATGGATATATTATAATTTTAACCGATATATTGTTGTTTTATGGTAATATTGGTTATAAAAATAAAGCAGTTTGTTGCGTTTTATTAACTACTTATATTTAGGAGGTTATATATGAGCTTAAAAGGCAATTTATCAACTATAGTAGCCGATAATTTAGATGCATTATGCTATATGTCAGACATAGAAACATATGACCTTTTATATTTAAACAAACTTTGTAAAGATTCGTTTAACATAAAAACTGAAAGTGAGTACCTTGGCAAGAAATGTTATAAATTGTTGCAAGGAAAAAGCGAGCCGTGTGAGTTTTGTACAAACAATTATTTAAAAGAGGGCGAGCCATACAGGTGGGAGCATTATAACAAAGAAATTGGTAAGGTGTATTCTCTTGTAGATTATGTTGTAGACGTTGCAGGTAGAAAAACAAGGCTAGAGTTTGCAATGGATATTACAAAACACCACAATGCTGTTAATACACTTGAAACAAACCTTGAAACCGAAAAAGCAATTAATAGTTGTGTGCAAACATTGTCTGAAAACATGGGAATAGAAGACGCAATTAAACGATTGCTTGAGAATGTTGGGAAATATTACTTGGCAGAGCGTGCGTATATTTTTGAGTTTGATTTTAAAAACGATATTATAAAAAACACATATGAATGGTGTATGGACCCAAAGAAAAGTGAAATAGATAACTTACAAGAAATACCTATGATTCATGTTGAGCGCTGGGTTGAAAAATTTCATGAAGCCGGAGAGTTTTTTATATCAAAACTTGCAGAAGATGTAAATAAAGAATCTGTAGAGTTTGAAATACTTGATGCACAAGGTATAACAAGTCTTATGGCGTCACCGTTTTTGCATAAGGGCGGTAAAGTTGTGGGGTTTATTGGTGTTGATAATCCGCAGAGGAATTTGAAAGATACTACGCTTTTAAAATCGGTTTCGCTTATTGTGTATAATGATTTAACAAAAAGAAGGCTTTACGAGAGGCTTGAGTTAATGAATTACACAGATACACTAACAGGTTGTTATAACAGGGCAAAATATATGCAGCAAATGCGTGATTTTGAGAATATTCCGCCAAAGAGTATTGGTGTAATTTTTGCGGATATTAACGGGTTAAGGCCAATTAATGAAACGTATGGGCAGTTGCAAGGAGACCATTATATTTTAAGTAATGCGGTTTTGTTAAAAAGTATATTTGGAGAAAATGTGTATAGATTAGGCGGCGATGAATTTGTTGCGTTTTGTGAAAATGTTGGTGAAAATAAGTTTAATGATTTGATTAAAAAATACGAGTATTCTATGGGTATGAAACCGGATGAATATAATATGTCTTTTGGGAGTGTTTATAAAAAAGGTAATGTTAATATTAAAAAGCAAGTAGCGTATGCCGACGAATTAATGTCTGTTGAAAAACAGCGGTACTATAAACATAAGTTTGACGATGGAATTGTTTATAAAGTTGGGGTAATTGAAACACTGCTTAAAGAGCTTAAAGACAATATGTTTCAGGTTTATTTGCAAGCAAAGGTAGAACTTAATACGCTGAAAATTAACGGGGCAGAGGCGCTTATAAGAAAATTTGATGTTGAAGGGAATATAGTGCCGCCAAACGATTTTATACCTGTTTATGAAAATGAAAAAATTGTACGTCATGTGGATTTTTTTGTTTTAGATAAGGTGTGTGAAACTTTACGTAATTTTATTGTTGATGGAATTGATATTAAAATTTCGGTGAATTTGTCGCGTATTACTTTTATGGAAAAAAATATTATTGATGATGTGAAAGCTGTATGTGAAAAATATAATGTGCCGCTTAATATGATAGATTTTGAGATTACCGAAACTAGTAATAAAATTGATAATATGAATTTGACTAATAAAATTATTGAGGCAAAAAAAGCAGGGCTTTCTATTTCTCTTGATGATTTTGGTGCGGAGTATTCTAATTTATTAATGCTTACGTCTGTTGAGTTTTCACAAGTAAAACTTGATAAAAGCCTTGTTGATAATATTTGTGTTGATGAAAAAAATAGAACCGTTGTGAAGTATGCCATTAAAATGTGTGAAAATTTAAATATGTGCGATACGCTTGCGGAAGGCGTTGAAACTGAAAAGCAAAGGCAAGAGTTAGTGAAAATTGGGTGTAAGTCTGGGCAAGGGTATTTATTTGCAAAGCCTATGCCTATTAATGATTTTTGTGTGTTATTAAAAGAAAATAGAGTAAAGTACTGTGATTAATAATAATTGAATTATATGGCGTTTTTTATAATAAAACAATATGCATTATATAGTATATTGTTTTTATATGTTGCGGAATTGTGTAACGGTAGCACCTGCGACTCTGACTCGCATTGTGAGGGTTCAAATCCTTCTTCCGCAACCACTTACCTTTCTTTTGCAAAAAAGCAAAGGCACGCCAAAGAAAATGAATTGCGTTTACCGCTTTAAATATTTGCTGCCTTGCTAACTCTTTTGCAAAAAAGTAAAGGCACGCCAAAGAAAATGAATTGCTTTTACCACTTGTGGTAGGGGCAGTTTTTTTGCAACATGTTATGCACATTTGAATGAGGTTACAAAACTCTTTTGCAAAAAAGCAAAGGCACGCCAAAGAAAATGAATTGCTTTTACCACTTGTGGTAGGGGCGATTTTTTATTTTATATGACATTAAAGACATATTACTTTAAATAAAACATTAATTTTATGGGCATAAGTAATTGTTCAATACAATTTAAATAAAATATTTTTATTTTCTTAAAAAAAACTATTGACAAACACGATTTAATAGTATATAATCCTAATTAAGATAAAATATTATATAGGAGAAAGAAAATGAAAACAACAAGAAACACAATGCAGAAAATTGTGGTTTTAAAAACGGTAAACGCTTTAAAAAACCACCCCACTGCAGACGAGGTTTACGTAAGCATTTCAAAAAAGTATCCTAATATAAGCAGGGGCACTGTTTACCGCAATTTAAACTTACTTGCTCAAAGCGGAGAGCTGGGTAAAATTCCGGTTCCCGGCACGGCAGATAGGTTTGACCATAGGCCGCTTAAACATTACCATGCAAAGTGTAATATATGCAATAAAATATTTGATGTAAAAATGCAATATTTAAACGATTTAGAAAAAAGTATAAAACAAAATGGTAGTTTTAATTATATTGGGCATACAATTATATTTAGTGGTATATGTTTAAAATGCCACACACGCAACAAAGGCTTATGCGGGAGCATTAAACCCGTAAATATAAATAATAATATGGAGGTTCACAATGAGAAGTATAGCAACACTTGATTTACAATATGCACATAGGTTTTATGGATTTAAAGGAGAAGCACAATACTTGCACGGACATACCGGCATTTTAACTATTGAAGTTGAAGATACGGTTAACGCCGGTGTAAACATGGTTTTTCCATGTAATGAAATTCAAAAAACAGCTTGGGATCTTTTAAAAAACTTTGATCATGCGTTAATTTTAAGAGAAGATGACCCATTGCTTCCTGCAATACTTAATGTTTATGAACAAACTAATATAAAAGATGGAACACCGCAAAACCAAATGAAAGGCGAAGCTTTTAAAACAGAGCTTGCAACAGCATATCCAAATTGTCGCCTTGTTGTTACAAAAGAAACAATGACAGTTGAAGGCATGATTAAAATAGTTTATGATTTGCTGAAAGATAAACTTAATATTGCTAAACTTACATTTACAAGTGGCGTTAATGCAGCAAGTGCAGAGTATACCACAAATAATAATATAGACCGTTGCCCACTTTGCGGCATAGCATTAGATGAGCATGGCGTATGCAAAAAATGTGGTTATAAAAAGTAAGAGCAAATATTAATAACTACTTCTAAATAAAAAATATACCCGCCCTAAAAGCTCGGTTTATCCGGGCTTTTGGGGTTTATTTAATTTTTAGCTACATTAAAAATTAAATTGTTTAGTTTACCGCAAAATTAAACATAAATAAAAGCAATTAAACAAATTAAGCATTTATAAATACTATTGATTTTAGCAGTATTTGTAGTATAATTAAAAGAGGTACTGTAAAAAATAAAAAATCCAAATAAGTAGTTAAATAGTATGCTGATATTAGAAAAGCAATGAATTTATGTTAAGGTAATTGTTTTTAAACATTTAAGTTTAAAAAAATTAAATTTTTAGTGGAGGTAATTGTGAAAAAAAGAACTAACGGTTACACCATAATTTTGGGAATTGCGTTTTTTGTTATAATTGTATATAACATTTTTTTGTTTAATAACACTGTTAATTACGAGTTTGAAAAATCTGCACGTAATACACTAATAGATATGGCCGACCAACAACAGCTTGCCCTAAATAGGCAACTGGAAACAATGATTTATAACCTTATAAATTTGTCTGAGACATTAACGATAATGCAAGAAGACACTTCAAATGATCATGATATAATTGCATACGTTAATTCTAAAAAAGATAGTTTGGATTTTGAAACTGCAATTATTGCAAACGTTAACGGTCAAGCAATAACATCTGAAACAGACGCTATTGATATATCGCAAAAAGATTATTTTAAAATTTCAATAAATGGAGAAACGTTTGCCACTAATGTTCATGATTCACAGTATGTGGACAAACAAGTTATAACAGTATCTGCACCTATGTATGTAGACGGAGCTATTACCGGTGTTTTGGCACTTGAATACTGTACAGATTATTTGGGCTCGTTGCTAACTCAGTTTACAAACTCTAAGGGGATAAGCCTTGTTGTTAACGCTAACAGTGAAATAATGATAAGTACAAATGCTTTTGTTTTAAGCTTTGATGCATTTGAACAGGCTGAATTTGACGATGGAATGACATTTGAAAAAGTTAAAGAAGATTTTAAAAGTGGCAATAGCGGAAGTATTTCTTACAAGCTTAACGGAGAAAAAAAGCTAGGAGAATACAGGCCAATTATAATAAATGATTGGATATTGTTTTTTGAAATATCTGAAGAAAGCATGGCTGAAAGCGCCACAAATATTTCATCAAGAATGTTAACAATAAGTATTATAATAATAGCGTTTTCTTTTGCGATTATACTAATTGTATTGTTTTCTAGAAAAAATTACTTAAAAGATTTGGAGCAAATAGCATATTACGATGAATTAACAGGCGGCCCTAATTTATTAAAATTTAAAATGCATGTAGAGCAAACCATGAATAATAACCCAAACGGAAAATATACAATGGTAAAAATGGACGTAGCAAATTTTAAAGCGATAAACGAAGTATATGGGTTTGAAACTGCAAATAAAGTGCTTAGAGCAATTGCTGAAACTAGCAAAAAAGTAAGCGAAAAAACATTTATGCAAGCAAGAGTTCACGCAGATGAGTTTTTACTTTTTTCAGGTGGGAACGATTTAATAGAATTAGAGCATAGAAAAGATAGTTATGAAGCACATTTTAAAACGTTAGTGCCGGAGTTAAAAGAGCACAACTTTTATTTTAGATATGGGCGTTATTTTATTAACCGCAAAGATAAAGACGTAAACGAGATAATTAATAAAACTAACCTTGCACATAAATTTGCAAAAACACAAGGCATGGTAAATTTATGCGATTATGATGATGGTTTTAATAAAAAAATACTTAAGAATGCTGATATAGAAAACAAAATGCATAAAGCATTGGCGAATGGTGAGTTTAAAGTTTATTTACAGCCTAAATTTAACATAATAACGCAAAAAATGGTAGGTGCTGAAGCATTGGTTAGGTGGGCACCAAAAGATGGTAGCATTATGTATCCGGGCGAGTTTATACAGCTTTTTGAGGAAAATGGTTTTATTATTGACCTTGACAAATATATGCTTGACAGTATTTGTAAAGTTATGAAAGAATGGAAAGAAAAAGGCCTTAAAATAATGCCTGTTTCTGTAAATTTTTCAAGGTTACATATGCACAATTTAAATTTTGTAAACGAGCTAAAACAAATTGTGCTGGCACATGGAGTGGAGCCGTCTTTTATTGAAATAGAATTAACGGAAACAACAGTACTTGAAAACGAGAGCGAATTAATGCGTGTTCTTGGAGAGTTAAGAGAAGTGGGCTTTAAGGTTTCTATTGATGATTTTGGTTCAGGTTATTCATCTTTAGGTATGCTTAAAAACTTTAAGGTAAACACGCTTAAGTTAGACAGAAGCTTTTTTATTAAAAGTAATGACGATGAAGCGTTTAATAGAGGCAACCACGTGGTAAAAAGTATTATAGAGCTTGCAACAGCATTAAATATGAATATTGTTGCAGAGGGTATTGAAAATGAAAACCAGATAGCATTTTTGAAAAGTGTTAATTGTACAGTGGCACAAGGGTATTATTACTCAAGGCCTATACCTCATGCGGAATTTGAGGCGAATTTTCTTAAATTAAAGCAATAAATAGTAAGCAATACGTTTTTTAAACCTTATAGCGTATAATTTTATACTATTTAAAAAATTAAAAGCCTTTACCAATTACGGTAAAGGCTTTTTTTATTTTAAGTTTTGTGCATTGGCGTTTAAAATTTCTGAAATAAATAAGCCGTCCATTTTATTTACAACAGTACTGTCTTTTTCTTTAACGTAGTAAGCACCGTCCTCACTTTGTGCACCTATTAACAATACTAAAGAAATATCTGTACCATCATAATCTGTTGCGACTATTTCAAGGGTTAAAACAGGGGTTTGCAAGCCGTATTGCTCAAGTTCTGTGTTTTGCACGTTGTAATTTTCACACGCGGTATAATACAACATGGACAAGTTTGAAACTAAAATGCTTGCATTGTCTGCATTAGCGTAAAATTGTTCGTCTTTAGTTGTTACGCTATATTTAACAGGTGTGTTTTCATCAAGCGTTCTTTCAATTTCAATATATAACCCGTCTGATATAAGTATATCAGAGCTAAAATTTACACTTTGAATTTGTGATGGGCTCGTTATTTCCCATTCATCAATTTTTATTAAAGACTTAATATCGTTGTCAAAGGCTAAGACTGTACTTGAAGTTACGGTATACAATTCATCGTGGCCTGAAACTGTCATGTATGTGTCTTGAGTATAAGGGTTTACGCTGCCAAAAGTTAAAACAGTGTCTGTTTCGTTTGCAGTAACTGTAACAACATTATAAGGCTCGGTTAAACCGTATTCTTGCTGAGAAAGCAAGTTTTGCGTTGTTTGTGTGGTAGCTATTAACGGGGTTAGCCCATTAACCATTTCTTGTATAAGCTCTTGGTTTAAAGGTGCTGTTGTGTCTTGTTCAAGTAACCATTGTCCATCGCTATAAATTAGTGTGTAACCGCCGTTTTTTAAAACATCAATTTTTTCAATTCCATTTTCATAATTTAAAACGGTTATTTCTTGTGTTTTGTTGGCATTATTGTTATTGTTTAATAATGTTACTATAAAATAAAAAGCAAAAAGCATTATTAAAACAGCAGACAATACAACTAAAGTGCGCTTTTTTTTCATTATCTGCGTCTCCTTTTATGCCAAATAACAAAACCAATTAATAAAGTGGCAAGCGGTATTACAACAGTAAAAACTATACTCCATAAATTACTAAAGCTTTGCGGAACAGTTAATTGTTCAGCGTTTATGGGTTTTGCTTCAAACGTAATACCTTTTTCAAAATTAGTGCAGTAGCTTATTATATTTATAAATAAATTCCTGTTTGCACCTGAAACAAGTGCGTCTGTGTTTTCGTCTGTAAACCCACTTGTAGGTAGCCAAACAAGCTTAGAATTGTTTTGTGCATTTTCGCTTAGCACAGCAACGTAAAATGGCCCTGTTTCATCATCGGGTGATGCCACAGTTGAGTTGTCTGTATAAGCGTCTGCTTTAAGAAAAGCGCTGGGCGTTGTTTGTAAAAGCGGGTATGCGGTTAAATAATCCGGTAAATCTTCTTTTATTTCTATACCGTGGGCAAGTGGGGTAACTATAAAAGTTTCCATAAGAGGTTGAGTAATCTCGTGTAAAATTACCTCCGGTAAAAGAAAGTGAGGATAATCACTTATATGGTAATCGGCGTCTCCTTCAAAAATAATACCGTCATTTGGTAAAAGGCCATAGTTTGACAAAACTGCGCTTAAATTGGGCATTGGCTGTGATTCTGTATTAAACTCGCCAAAATTTGTAATAAGTATTACGTTACCGCCGTTTTGCAAATAATCGTTTAAAATATTGGCTTCAGTGCTTGAAAAATCAGACAATGGTGCATTTATTAAAACTAAATCTGCATCTTGCGGTATGCTGCCTTCGGTTAAAAGGTTTATAGATTGTGTTTGTATATTTGCGTCTGCCAAACTTTGAGTGTAAGACTGCGAAAGAACAATTTCACCGTGTGCCTCTGTTGTATAAACTGTTGGTAAATCGTTTA
>CAYJDK010000027.1:3443-4734 GCA_964368905.1 uncultured Bacteroides sp. | reverse complement strand
TTTAACGTTACATATAAAAGTGCACTTGTAATTTTTTCTTCGCCTGCAAAATATGTGCTTTGTGTATACGTTAATTCATCAAAAGTTTGAGTATATATTTCGCTGGGGCTAATTATTCTTGTTTTACCGTTTAAACCATCTACAATAATACTGCCTATTTCAACTCCTTCGCCGTAGCTTGCACCAAAAGTAGGGTTAACAATAGGGTCAACGTAATTTACAGTTATATTAGGCGTTAAATCTTTGTATTTTTCCAGCAATGATTTTATGCCTAAATCTTCTGCGTTTGCAACGGTAATGTAATTAATTTCAACAGGTGAGGATATATGTTGCAAATTAGTAACTGTTTGCTGTGATAAGCTGAAAATTTTAGAATTTGTAAAATCTAACTGAGTATATTGTGATGGAATTGTACTAACAATTAAGTTAATAATTATAACAATAGCAATTGAAAGTGCACAAAACGCACCGGCATAGGCTCCGTTTTTTGCAGCACGTGAATTTAAGGTATTGCTAAATAAATTTTTGATTTTTTTCATACTTGTCTCCGTTCTATAAAATTAACTAAAGCGTCTTTTTTCAATGCTTTGGCATGTTAAAAATAAAAATAAAACACACAAAGACAAATAATAAACAATAGATGTTAAATCTAACGTACCATTAACAAAAGGCGTAAACCTTGCAAAAATGGCAAGTGAATTTAACATTTTTTGAAAAAGGCCTTGCATTACAGTTGGGTTGATAAAAAACACTGCCCAAATAAAGGCACAAAAACATGTAAAAGCGGCAATGCAAACGGCAATATTTTTTATAAGAACATAAAGCAAAAGCACAACAAATACAGAAAATAAAGTTAATGAAACAGCGCTTGCAAACGAAGTGCCTGATATTAGTGTTGAAACAGAGGGCATTAAATAAAACATAAGTAAAGCACCAAAAGTACACACTCCGGATATTACAGGACTTTCTGTTAAACTGCTAATAAAAAGGCCTATTGCAATTGCAGTGCAACCAAGCAGAAAAAATGCACCTATGCTAATGTAAGATCGAGTTAATGACACATTGCCAAACATGGACATAACTACGGGCAAAATTGCTGTAACTGTCATAGGAATAGCAAAAACTGTAATAAGTGCAAAATACTTACCACAAACTATTTCTGCAACAGACGCAGGGCTCGTTAATAAAAGCTGGTCTGTTTTTTGCCGGCGCTCTTCTACAAGGCTACGCATTGTTAAAAGCGGCACAAAAATTAAAAACGAGAACATAATACTGTTAAATAAAATACCTA
>CAYJDK010000027.1:2848-3433 GCA_964368905.1 uncultured Bacteroides sp. | reverse complement strand
CTAATTCGGCATATCCACCAACTAAACACAGTGCCGTGAAATAAACGCCTATTATAAACAATGTAAAAGCGCAAAGCACAAAACCCGTCATATTATTAAAAAGGCTTTGTAAATCTTTTTTATATATAGCTTCCATAATAAATGTTATCCTTTCGCAATATCAGTCGTTATTTGTTTCGCTTTCGTTTTTAGGGTTTTGCTCGTCATCTGTAAGATTAAGGAAAATATCCTCAAGCGTTTTTGTTTCAACGTTCATGCTTAAAACAGGCAACGAATTTTGCCCTAATGCCATGCTTAATTGTTCACGAATATCGTTTTGGCTGTTGTAATAAACTGTTGCAACTAAAACGTCACTATCATCTTTTTGCAATATTTGTATGTTTTCAATTCCTGAAACATTATTTATTGCAGCTTTTATATCTTTTTCGCTTGCTTTTATTTCAAGCGTTAAAACATTTTGCTCGTTTTGAGGTTTACTTAAATTTTCAGTAGAATCAAACGCAACAAGTTTGCCGTTATTCATAATTAGCACTTTATCACATACTGCGTTTATCTCAGATAAAATATGGCTTGATAAAAGTACCG
>CAYJDK010000027.1:0-2838 GCA_964368905.1 uncultured Bacteroides sp. | reverse complement strand
CCGTATGTTTTTTTGCAAGTGATTTTATGAGTGTGCGTATTTCTATAATTTGTTTTGGGTCAAGTCCTACTGTCGGTTCGTCTAAAATAAGTATTTCAGGCTCGCCTAGTAAGGCGCCTGCAAGGCCAACACGCTGTTTATACCCTTTAGACAAATTGCGTATAAGCCTGTTTGAAACATCGGCTATACCGGTTTTATCCATGGCGCTTTGAACTAAAACTTTATGTTCACTGCGCTCATATTCTTTTAAAGCCGCAACAAAAAACAAATATTCTTTTGGCGTCATATCTAAATATAAAGGAGGATGTTCAGGACAATAACCTATAAGGCTGCGTGTTGTTAGTGCATCTTCGTGTATATCAAAACCGTTTATTTTAACAGTACCGCTTGTGGCACATATAAACCCGGTTATTATATTCATTGTTGTAGATTTACCCGCACCGTTTGGCCCAAGTAAACCGTAAATACTACCTTTTTCTACGGTAAAGTTTACGTTATCTAAAGCAACATAATTACCATAATGCTTTGTTAAATTAATTACTTCTATCAAGAAAAAACCTCCTATTAACACCATTGTATTTTTTGCGTTTTTACCTACAATAAAGTATACACTTTATTTATGAATAATTGTGCTTGATTTTTTGATAAAAATGTGAAAAATAAAACTTGTGGCCCACGTATTTACGTGAGCCACAAATTTATTTAAATTTGATTTTAACTAAAATAATTTTAACAAAATATTAAAGTTTTTTGCCAAGGCTATTTAATGTAAAGCAAAACATAAAGTAATGCAAAAACACTTAAAACTAAAATAATTTTAACAAAATATTAAAGTTTTTTGCCAAGGCTATTTAATGTAAAGCAAAACATAAAGTAATGCATATGCACTTAAAACTAAAATAATTTTAACAAAATATTAAAGTTTTTTGCCAAGGCTGTTTAATGTAAAGCAAAACATAAAGTAATGCAAAAACACTTAAAACTAAAATAATTCTAACAAAATATTAAAGTTTTTTGCCAAGCTTTTTTTCAAAAAAGCGGAAAAAGCGGAAGAAAGCGTATTATTTATACAAATCAACAAGTTTTGTTAAATACTCATAACGCTCGCCGGCCTCTTTAGCGGCTTTTTCAAACAACTCTTGAGCACGTTCCGGGAACGCAAGAGCTAAACGGCTGTAACGAGTTTCATTTTTAATAAACTCTTTATAATCTGCAGTAGGCGCCTTGCTATCAATAGTAAGTGGGTTTTTACCTTCTGCTTTTTTACGTGGATCAAAGCGGAACATATCCCAGTAACCAGCCTCAACGGCTTTTTTCATTTCAATTTGGCAATTAGCCATACCGCCTTTAATACCGTGCATTTCACAAGGAGAATACCCAATAATTAAAGAAGGACCTTTATAACTTTCAGCCTCGATAATAGCGTCCAGAGTTTGTTTTTGGCTAGCACCCATAGCAATTTGTGCTACGTACACATAACCATAACTCATTGCAATTTCAGCAAGGTTTTTCTTGCCTATTGCTTTACCAGCAGCAGCAAATTGAGCAACTTGACCGATTTGACTTGCTTTTGAAGCTTGTCCGCCAGTGTTAGAATAAACCTCTGTATCAAATACCATGATATTAACGTCTTCACCACTTGCAATAACGTGGTCTAACCCGCCAAAACCAATATCGTATGCCCAACCGTCTCCACCAAATATCCAGCAAGATTTTTTAGACAAGTATTGTTTTTTGCTTGCAATTTCGCGAACTTCATCACAGCAATTTACTTTTTCACAAATTTCTGCAAGTTTATCCGCAGCAACCATGTTAGCGTTACCGTCTTCAACAGTATCAAGATACTCTTGTGCAGCAGCTTTAAGGCTTGCATCGCAATCTTTGCCGGCTACAGTTTTAACAACTTCAATTAAGTTATTACGTATAGTTTTTTGCCCTAGGTATAAACCAAATCCGTTTTCTGCATTATCTTCAAACAAGCTGTTAATCCAAGCAGGGCCTTTGCCGCTTAAACGGTTGCGTGTATATGGGCTTGCAGCAGCAGGACCACCCCAAATTGAAGAACAACCGGTTGCGTTAGAAATAAACATT
The DNA here is from genome assembly GCA_964368905.1 of uncultured Bacteroides sp. Lineage (GTDB taxonomy): Bacteria > Bacillota > Clostridia > Oscillospirales > Ruminococcaceae > Ruthenibacterium. The sequence goes on along the minus strand of CAYJDK010000027.1, from coordinate 747 downwards.
CTTTCGCCGTAAAGTTGAGTAATTAAACGAGCATAGCTTGTTTCAGCACAACCTGCACAACTACCGGAGAACTCAAGCAACGGTTGGTTAAATTGGCTACCTTTAACTGATGTTTCAGGCATCATACCAGGTTTTTTATCAATGTTTTCAACACAATAATTAAACGAATCTTGTTGCTCTAATTGGCTTTCTTGCGGTTTCATTTCAAGTGCTTTAACAGGGCAAGCAGCCACACAAACAGCACAACCCATACAATCTAGTGGAGAAATAGCAAGTGTGAAATCGTAATCTTCGCAACCTTTGCCGTTCATACCTTTGCATTTAAACCCTGCAGGAGCTTTAGCTGTTTCGTCTTTAGACAAAGCAAAAGGACGAACAGTAGCATGTGGGCAAACGTATGCACATTGGTTACATTGAATACATTTATCTGCGTTCCACTCCGGCACGCTAACAGCAACACCGCGTTTTTCGTATGCAGAAGCACCTTGCTCAAATTGTCCGTCAACATGGTCAACAAAAGCTGAAACAGGTAGTGAATCGCCAACCATTTTTGCAATTGGGTTTAGTAGGTTTTCTACCATTTTAACTGTACCGGCATTACCGCTTAATTTTTCTGCGTCTTGCACGTCTTGTGCGTTTTTCCAATCAGCAGGCACGTCAATTTTAACGTATGCATCAAAGCCTGCATCAATAGCTTTATAGTTCATTTCAACAATGGCATCGCCTTTTTTGCTGAAAGATTTGTAT
>CAYJDK010000026.1:14437-14813 GCA_964368905.1 uncultured Bacteroides sp. | reverse complement strand
CAAAGAATACATTTATAAAGTGCAAAATAGCCATGTGCACAATGTTTTTTTACAAAATTTAAGCCATAGAGTTTGCAAAAAGCTAGACGTTGAAAAAATGCATTCAGCTGCGCAATTACTTTGTGGAACAAACGATTATTCGTCTTTTGTGAGTATAAAGAGCGATATAAAAGATAATGTACGGACAGTATATTTTTTTAATGTAACTGCAAATGAAGATGAAATAACGTTTCATATATGTGCAAATGGATATTTGTATAACATGGTTCGCATATTGGTGGGGACGCTTTTAGAAGTTGGACTTAATAAAATTAGCGTAAATGATGTGAAAGAGATTTTACAAAAAAAAGATAGAGCATTTGCAGGAGACACTGCA
>CAYJDK010000026.1:3059-14427 GCA_964368905.1 uncultured Bacteroides sp. | reverse complement strand
ATGCGGCTTGTTTTTATATAAGGTAAATTACAATTAGATTTTAAAATATTGTAAAGAAAGGGGGCTTATAAGTGTTTAAACAAAAGGTAAGTGATGTTCATAACGAAAAAGAACCTCAAAATAAAAACCGCATTGCTGAAATACGCAAAAGAAGAAGAATAAGGCGTATAAAAGCAGTTTTTACAGTAGTTTTAATAACAAGTGTTTTTGTTGCATATGTACTGGGCGCACTTAACGCTCCTCTTGAATTTTTAGAAAATACATATAGCGATATAGTTATTTCGTTTGAAGACGGCGATGGTTTTCCTGTATATAAAGAGATACAAAACATGCAAAGCACATCAGAAATTGAGGGTGGCGTTGCATTGCTTGAGGATAATGAGCTTACAATTTATTCAGCTAAAGGAAACATGCTATACAGTGTAGCGCATAATTTTGTTAACCCCATGATGACTACAGGGAAAAATAATATTTGCATTTATTCTCCGGGAACCACTAATATTGTTGTAACAAGCAGAACACAAACACTAACTAATAAAGATTATGAGACCCCTGTGCTACTTGCTAAAATGAGCAACAATAACAACCTTGCAATATTTACAAAGTCAAAACTTGAAATTATGGATTCGAAATTTAATAGTATATGGTCGTGGCAAACGTCTAATATAATTCCTCTTGCAATTAGTTTTTCAAATGACAATAAAAATTTTGCCGTTGCAACTTTAAATTCTCAAAGCGGAGCAGCAAACACAAACATATTTATATTTAATTTAAATTCGGATGAAATAAAGGTGCAAATTATTGGCGAAGGTTTACCAATAAAAATGCAATATAAACAAAATAAACTACACGTTATTTATGATAATTATTCTGCGGTTTATAACACGTTAACGGGTGAAGAGCTCGCAAGGTTTAATTATGATTATCCAAGTGTTTTATCAGCAGATATAGATGAGGATGGAAATGTTGCGCTGCTTTTTGGAAATGCAAATTATCCCGGATTATACTCATTTGCTATTCTTGATAAAGACTTGAATGTTGTGTATTCAAGCAGTATAAACCATGGTGCAAACAGTGTTCAAATTGAAGATAATAACGTTTTTTTGATTTATGACGATAAGATTGAGATGTACAATTTGCAAGGAGAATTTGCAGGCGAACAATTAACACAAAACATTCCGCTTAGTATAGTTGGTGCAAAAGAATTGCTTTTTATAACTCAAAAAGCAATTTTACCACTTGACATTGTGCCACATGTGGTACAATAATAGTGTAGTATAAAAAATATATTTAAATAAATTGGTAACTATAAATATTATGTTACCGGACTGGAGATATTAATGTTTTCTTTACTTGGTATTATTTTTGATGCAATTGTAGTTGTGGTTTTTATTTCAACAATAATGTTCTATATTAAGCGGGGGTTCATGGCTAGCCTCTTGAATTTACTGGGAACAATCGGCTCAATTGTTATAGGCGTATTATTATCGGGATTTTTATCGCCTATTATTTTTGAAACATTTTTTGAACAGGCGCTTTTAGAAAGTGTTCAAACAAATGTTCAAAACTTTGGAACTTCCAGCATAGACGAAATTTTGCAAGGTGTAATTGGTGTTTTCCCACAAGCATTTGTTGATAACGTTGCAAATACTATTAGTGGCACCGTTAATTCACAAGCAGGTAACATGGCACAAGGAATTGTAGACAATGTTGCGCAATCAATTTTCTTGCCGATAATTAATATAGTAATATTTGTTATTGTATTTATTATTTGTAAAATTGTTGCTTCAATACTTGAAAAAACTTTTGGCAGCACATTTAACCGCATACCTATTGTTGGTGGGCTTAACCGTTTGTTGGGTGGTGCATTAGGTGTTGTAGGCGGAATAATAAATGCAGTACTTGTACTGTTTTTGTTCTGGTTTGTAATTTCAATTACAGGCGGAAATTTGCCAACATTTTCACACGCAGACTTAAGCGCTAGCTTTTTTTATAAATTATTTATGCAATTAAATCCACTTTCTTAAGGAGAAGATGAATATATAATGATATGTGTTAAATGCAATAAACGTCCGGCCATAGTGTTTATACAAAAAATGGAGGCAGGCGAACAAAAAACAGAAGGTTATTGCCTTACATGCGCACGTGACCTTGGCATAAAACCTGTTGATGATATTATGAAGCAGTTTGGTATATCTGAGAGTGACTTGCAAGCGATGGAAGAAAGATTTACAGGTATGATGCAAGACAATGATATGGATATGAACGAAATGATGAAAAGCATGAAAGAGGTTAGCGAAACAGGTGAACCTGAACAAGGCGATAATGCTTCAGAAGATGATTCTGACTTTGCACCCGGTGGTGCAGGCACGTTCCCATTTGGGATATTTAGTACGCCAAAACGTAAAAAAGGCGAAGATGAAAACGATAATAAGAAAGACAAAAAAAATAAAAAAGAAAAACCTCCTACACGTAAATTTCTTGATAACTACTGCGAAAATTTAACAAAAAAAGCAATTGAAGGCAAATTAGACAATATAATTGGACGTGATAAAGAGATATATAGAACTATACAAATATTGTCTCGTCGTCAAAAAAATAACCCTTGCCTTATTGGCGAGGCAGGTGTTGGCAAAACAGCAATTGCAGAGGGTATTGCACTTCATATTGCAGCAGGAACTGTACCGGCAGGGCTTAAAGATAAAGAAATTTATTTGCTTGACTTAACAAGCCTAGTTGCAGGTACACAGTTTAGGGGGCAGTTTGAAAGCCGTGTTAAGGGACTTGTAAGCGAAGTAAAAGCAGCAGGCAACATAGTTTTGTTTATAGATGAAATACACAATTTAACCGGTGCCGGTGACTCTGAGGGTTCTATGAACGCAGCTAATATATTAAAGCCCTCTTTATCGCGCGGAGAAATACAAGTAATTGGTGCAACTACTTTTGCTGAGTATAGAAAGCATATTGAAAAAGACCAAGCACTTGAAAGGCGCTTTCAACCTGTAAAAGTTGAAGAACCTACAATAAACGAAACAATAGAAGTAATTAGCGGAATAAAGCATTATTATGAAAAGCACCACTACGTTAAAGTAAGTGAAAGCATAGTTTACAGTACGGTTTCTCTTTCTGAAAGATATATAACAGACAGATTTTTGCCAGACAAGGCAATAGATTTGCTAGACGAAGCATGTGCTTGCTGCAGTTTGCGCCACGCAGAAATTACCGATTATGTGCAGGCTAAAAAACGCCTTGAAGCAATGGTTAAAGAGGAAGAGGAGCTTTCTCAAGAGAGCGAGGACATGGACTACGAGCGACTTGCGACTGTGCGAAGTGAAGTGTTGCGCCTGCAAGAAGAGTTGCCAAAACTTGAAAAAGAAGTTGAAAATATTGAAGTTACAATGGAAGATGTGTCTAAAGTAATAGAACTTTGGACAGGTATACCTGCGGCAAAAATTAAAGAGAGCGAACACACAAAGTTATTAACATTAGAGCAAAATTTAAACGAAGTTATAATAGGCCAAAGCGAGGCTGTTAGGCTTGTTTCAAATGCCATTAAGCGCAACAGGGCAGACATTGCCGCAAGAAGAAGGCCGGCAAGCTTTATATTTGTAGGGCCAACCGGTGTTGGTAAAACAGAACTTGTAAAGCAACTTTCAATGCAATTGTTTGACACGGTAGACCCACTTATTAGGCTTGATATGAGTGAGTTTATGGAAAAACATGCAGTGTCTAGGTTAATTGGCTCGCCACCGGGTTACGTAGGATATGACGAAGCGGGGCAACTAACTGAAAAAGTACGCCGTAAACCTTACAGTGTTGTGCTGTTTGATGAAATAGAAAAAGCACATCCGGATGTTATGAATATATTGCTGCAGATTCTTGATGAGGGAAAAATTAACGATGCACAAGGCAGAACAGTTAATTTTGAAAACACTGTTATTGCAATGACAAGTAATGCAGGTTCTTCTGATAAAACGGGCGAAACAGGGTTTAATAAAAGTGAATCTGAAATGAGCAAAAACAAGGCAACAAAAGCTTTAAAAGATTTTTTAAGGCCGGAGTTTTTAAGCAGAGTAGACGAAGTTATTGTATTTGAACCGCTTGGCGAAGAAGAACTTAAAAAGGTAGCCTCGTTAATGCTTTCAGAATATACTAAACCACTTGCAAATAAAGGTATACGCCTTGAATGGTCTCAACCGGTTCTTGATATGTTGTGTAAAAAAGCATCGGGCGGAAAATTTGGGGCAAGAGACTTGCGTAAAGTTATACGCACAGAAATAGAAGATAGAATAGCACAAAAAATTATTGATGGAAGTATAGATGCAAACTTGTTAATAGACGTTGAAAAAGATATGTTTGTGTTAAGCTAGGTTTTATTTTTGTTTAAAAGATAGTTTTAGTTTGTTATGAGGAGTGGAATTTTGTATTTTTTATTTTTTACAATTGCACTTGTTGCCTCAACAATAGGGGCAATAAGCGGCATTGGCGGCGGGGTTATTATTAAACCCTTAATGGATGCATTTAGTGGACTTGATATTGCTGTTATAAATTTTTTATCAGGGTGTACAGTTTTAACAATGTCTATATCTTCTTACATAAGAGGGTTAAAGCAAGAGCTTAAAATTAATTATAAGCGGACCATACCGCTTGCGCTTGGCGCAAGTGTAGGTGGAATAGTAGGCAAAATGATATTCGCTTCGCTTACTACAAACGTTGCGTTAATACAATCTTCTATGCTTTTAATTATAAACATAGGCGTGTTTATATATATAATAAAAAAAGCGTCAATTAAAAGCTTACATATAAATAACATAATTTTATGTTGCCTAATAGGTTTTATGCTTGGCTCTGTTTCCTCGTTTTTAGGCATAGGCGGTGGGCCAATTAATATTGCGGTATTATATTATTTTTTCTCAATGACACCAAAACTAACAGCAAAAAATTCTCTTTTTATAATATTACTTTCGCAATTTTCAAGCCTTGCAACTACACTTTTTTCAGGCGCAATGCTGGAAGTTTCAATATGGGCGCTTGCGCTAATGTGTTTAGGTGGTGTAATAGGCGCAATTGTTGGCGGAAAAATAGACAAAATAATGGACGATGATATTACAGAAAAGTTTTTTATGGTAGTACTTTTGATGCTTATATTGTTAAATATTTATAATGTTGTTCAAGCAGTATAATTTACTTGTACGGCAAACAGCATAAACATTTTATTTTACGGTTTTGGCTTTTGCGGCGCATGGCAACTACCGTAACATTACAAATAACAATTCCCCAAAACATTAGATTTAAGCTAATGTTTTGGGGAATTATTAATGTAAAATATTTGCGCTAAAGTTTAACAGCATTATTAAAACTCTTTGTTAGCAATAAATAATGCAGCTGTATTAAAATTGTTGCACGCATATATAAACTGATTTTTAGCAGCTGAATTGTATAGATTTTGGAGCAATTTGACTACAATACTAAAATATTACTATTTTGAATGTTCATTAATGTATAAAGCCATTTTTTTGTCTTGAATTTTTATGTGCGTTATTAACTCTGATACAAGCATGTTAAAACTTGCAACCATTTTTATGTCTGCACCTGTTTTGTTTAATTCGTTACGTAACGCAAAAAACTTGTCTTTTAAAGTTTTATGTATTTGTTTGTGCTCGCTAAATAATGGGTACGAATGAGTAGTTTGTAAATTTTCTTCTGTTTTAAAATGGAACTCTGTGTAATCAAGTAAAAAATCTAAAGTGCTTTTAACGTTATCGCGCCCGGTGCCACTCATGCATGCATTTGAAAAATCGTTAATCTTTGACAACAATTCAATGTGCTGATTATCTATTACACTGTTATTTGTGGCAAGCTCTTTTGTAAATTCATATTTCATAATAAACTCCGTTTCAAAAAAATATTGTATAATTAATTAAATATAACTTTTGTTGTTGTGCAAGGCATATTGTGGTGAAAAATATTAAATAAATTATATATAATAGCCAAAATTTATAATTAGATTATAACATGTTTTTTAAAACATTTGCAACAATATAAAAAGTATTGAAAAAATGTATTTTTTTTTGATAAAATTGCAAATTTGCTCTTATTTTTTTTGTATTTTGGACGATTTAATTATTAGTGATATAAATAAGTTGCGTAATTCGCATAAGGAGATGTACGTTATGTTTTACAAAGTAAATTTGGGCAATACAATGCCTGTTTACAACAAAAAAAGCACCGATAGTTCAAAATTGTCTGCTTTTAATGCTACCGGCAAACAGCAAAATTTTGATACTATTGATTTTGCGTCTAAACTTAGCGAAGAACAAGCACGAACAAAAGATGTTGTAGGCTCTATTTCGCAAAAAGCACATATTAGGCCAACTTTTCAAGAGTTAGACAATTTGAAAAATCTTGTTGACAGTGGTGAATACAAGCCTGATAGCAAAGAAATAGCCTCGCGTATGTTAATGATGATTGTGTAAATTAAATTTAAAAGGTAATTATTAAATGGAATTTGAAAAATATTTAAGTTTTTTATCAGACTTATCAAGTGATATTTTGATGCTATGTGATTTACAAAAACAAAAGATAAAGGCAATTGATGTACATGATGTATCCGAGCTAAATGAGTGTATAAAAAAAGAACAAGCGGCATCGCTTAAAATGCGCGGCATGGAACAGCAACGTATAAAGATATTGGAACAGCTTGGGTTGCAAGGTGTAAAAATGCAGCAAATGGAAAGCAAGTGCCCTGAAGAACATAAGCAAAAAACACAAGAGCTTGTTAAACTTACAACTGAGAGATACAATGAGTATACCAAAATACGTAATAATGTTGAACAATTGTTGCAACGCAATATGCGTATGGTGGAAACATCTCTTTCAAACAGAGGTTTTGTTTTGGAAGACGATGAAAAAGACATTGGGCTACCTACACAAACTAAACAAAAAACAGATATTAAAATATGAAAAGCGAAATTAGTGTCGTTAAAAATTTGTTAAACGGCAGAACGGAGAGTTAAATGAGTACTTTTAGCACATTAACAACTGTAAGGCTTGGTATTTATGCCGCACAAAAAGGCCTTGATGTAACAGGAAATAATATTACAAATATTAATACAATGGGCTATACACGCCAACAATTGCAACAATCAAGCCTTGTAAGTAGTGTGGCAGATAAATATTTCTCTCCAAATGCTCCGCGCATAGGGCAAGGCGTTGTTGTTAACGGTGTTGCCCAATTGCGTGACCCCGCACTTGACATTACATATCGCAATGCAATGTCCGACGTTGGTGCTATGGATTCTAAGCTTGCAGGCCTTGAGAGCCTTGCAAGTATTTTAGACGAAGTAGGAAAAGGCGATTTAGAACAAGATGACGGCGTTATATTACGCCAACTTAATGATTTAAGGGATATTATTAGCAGGGCAAACACAGATGGCATTGAAGGATACGACGGCATCATTAAAACTTCTGCAAGTGCTCTTGTTACTCTTTTTAACTCTTATAGCGCAAAGTTAGACGAACTAACAGATACATACGAGACTTATATTGACCAAGACGTTACAGAAGTAAATACAATTTTATCTGAAATTCAAAAACTTAACATATCTATACGCAATGCCGAGATAAGAGGCGATGGTGCACTAGAGTTAAAAGATGAGCGTAATAGAATGCTTGACTCATTAAGTCAGTTTGCAAAAATTAACGTTTCATATTCTACCGAAACTTTAGCGGCAGGGTTTGAGGTTGAAAAACTATCTGTAAACCTTATAGACGAAAACAGGGCAGACATCGCAGGAGGTATGTTAATTGATGGTGTATATGCATCTCAACTAACTTTAGGCGATGCATCTACAGGTTACAGCGTTACTGTTGAAGCACTTGAAAATGTTGACGGCGACGTTTTAACAGGCTCTGTACAAACCTTACTTAATGATACTGACTTATATGGTTCTATACAATCTTTGCGCGAAATGTTAACAGAAGAAGGCATTTATGCAAACAATACAACAGACATAGCAACAGACGCTGCTGCAGGAGAAAAGAAAGGCATACCATATTATCAAAAAGCTATTGATGCCCTTGCAAATGAGTTTGCAGCACAAATGAATGCTTTAAATACACCAGGTGCAGGGCTTACAGGTGAGGGTGCATTGTTTAGTAATGCAGCAAATTCAGACGCTGTAACAGACATAACAGCAGGCAACATATCAATTTCTCAAAGTTGGGCAAACGGAGACGTGCAAATGCTTGCCACTACTGACCCAAATGCACCGTCAGGTGATACATCCAATTTAGCAAGGTTTTTAAATGTGTTTAGTGCTCAACATACATTTACGCCGTCTGATATAGTTGCAGATGCTGCAGGTGCAGATTATAATTTTAGTTTTGAAGAAATGCTTTTGAACATACAGTCTACTTTAGGCGAAGACCAAATGAGCACAACAACAGTTTTAACAAACTATACAATAACAGCAGAGAACGTTTACGTTCAGCGTGATGGTGTTATGGGCGTTGACTTAAACGATGAGGCAACATATTTGATGACATATCAAAAAGCTTATTCTGCTGCCGCACGTTTAATGACTATTTTTGACGAAGTTCTTGAGACGCTTATACATTCTTAAATTAGCGTGTAAAATTTTACTTTAAATGAAAAGTAGTTTAGCTTTATTTAAATTAATACGAGGTGAAAATAATGGTTCGCATTACAACTAATAGTTCTTTGTTCATGTATAAATCCGGGCTTATGAAATCAACTACATCTGTAAATAATGCTATGCAAAAACTTATGACATACAGAAATTTTGACTCATACGCTCAAGACCCGGCTGCAGCAACAAGGGCGTTTAAAGTACATAGTTCTCTTAATGCAACAGACACACAAGCGTCTAACACAGAAACATTAATTAGCAAGTACGACACAGCGTGGTCAAACATGGAGGCTGTAATAGACGACTTAACTAAAACTATGGGTTTGGCACCTGCCTTAACAGGTTTAAATGGAACAAACTGGGGCGTGCTTGATTCACAAGCACAAGTTTTAGAGCAAGGTGCAGAGAGTATTGTTCTTGCAATGAATGCTAAATATAACGAAGACTTTATTTTTGCAGGAGCAGATACACAAGAAGCACCATTTACTATTGTAGAAGAGGCGAATGCCGCAGGAGAAATGCAAAAATATGTTGCGTTTAGAGGCGTTAAAGTGGACCATGATTTAGGTGCAACTTACACAGACGAAAATGGTAATACACTTGCAAATCCGGCTACAGGTGCCGACTATACTAATGCCGAAATACTTGACAAATGGAATGAAGAAGGATTATTTGTAGACATTGGACTTGGATTTGAGCTTGACGCTGCCGGCAATGTTATTGAAACAACTGCATTTAATGCTGCAATTTCAGGCATAGAGTTTTTAGGTTATGGGTTAGACGCAGACGGTGATCCTCAGAATACTGCTTCGATAATGCTTAGAATTGCAGAGATATTTGAAGAATATGATTCAGGTTCAGCAGACCCATGGAACGGCAGAGAAGAAGAAGTAAACAGGCTTACCATTAAACTTGATGATGCACATAGCAACATGGTTGATGAACATGCAGAGCTAAGCGCAAGGTCGCTTTCATTATCAACAAACTTGTCACAGCTTGAAAGCAGATATGATTCGCTAAACATTGAACGTGCGGGTATTGAAGATATTGATATGGCCGATGCAATAGAGCAATTTATGTGGGCGCAAACAGCATATAATGCAGCGTTACAAGTTGGCCGAGATGTTATACCTCAAAGCTTAATGGATTACATGAATTAATTATTAAAATTATATATTTAGCAAAAAGGAATTTGCTTTTTATAAATATTTATTGCATGGATGCAAAAGTCTGGGAAGGAGCTTGATTAAATGTATCCACTTATTGAAATTAAAACAGTACCTATTGAAATTCAAATGAAAACAACTAATGCGAGCCTTGATTATGCAAAAGGTACAGCGCAGATGGAAATCTCTCGAAGTGAGGGAGGATTACACATTAAAAGTAGGCCAATTAAGGTTAAAATAGATACCTTTGAGGCACGTAATTCTATTGTTCCGTCTACAATGAGGAACATTGAGCAAAATGCGCAAAAAGGAACAAGCCAAATATATTCGGCAACAGCTACACTTGCAAAAGAAGGGCGAATGTTGCGTGAGTCACGTTCAGAACAAGATGTTTTGAACCAAATAGCAAGTAGTGCTACATCTGCACCATTACCTAACATTAATGTCACGTTTTTACCATCAACAGGGCCGGAGTTTTCTTTTGAGGGCGGAGAAATGAATATTCGTTATGAAATGGATAAACTTAATTTTGATTGGCGATTAAACCAAATGGAATTTACATTTGAGCCGGGAGACGTTGAGTTTACAGTTACGCAACAACCTGACGTATTAATTAAATATGTTGGTGGTACATTATATGTTCCACCTTCGGCCGACCCTAATTATGAACCTGTAGATGTTAAAGCTTAAATTTAATGTCAGTTTACTTATAAAATGCAAGGGAGAGGCTAAATTTGCAAATTGAAACAAAGTATTTTTCGAGTATTGAATATGATGAAACGGATATACTGGATTTTCCAAACGGACTATTTGGGTTTGAAGAAGAAAAGCAGTTTTTGTTAATACCGTTTGAGGGCAGTGAATCGAATTTGCTTTGCTTTCAGAGTATTAGCACGCCTTCGCTTGCGTTTGTTGCAATGAACCCGTTTTCTTTAAACCCATACTATGCACCTATTGTTACAGACGATGAGCTTAAAACAATGGGTGTTGAAAAAAGCGAAGATTTATGCTATTACGTTATGTGTGTTGTACGTGAACCTGTGGCAAACAGCACTATTAACTTAAAATGCCCTGTTGTTATTAATGACGAAACAAGAAAAGCAATGCAGGTTATACTTGAAACTAATGAATTTAATATGCGGCATCTTTTGTCTGAATTTGGTGGAGAACCCGGCAAGGAGGACAAATAATGCTAATTTTAAGGCGCAAAATAGGAGAGTCTTTTATAATTGGAGACAATATAGATATCACTGTTTTATCTGTAGACTCTAATGGTAATGTTAATTTAGGTATTAATGCGCCTAAAGACGTATTAATTTTAAGAAGCGAGTTACATCAAGCGGCTACATTTAATAAAGATGCTGCTGTTTCACAAACTGATACAGTGGCTATTAAAGAACTTAACCTTTTATTTAAAAAAATTGATGACAATTAATTGCAATTTGAATTGCTTTAAGTTTTAATTTACCGGTTAAAATATATCCGGTAGATATATAAAGAAAGGACTGATTTTATGGACGGCGTTTCATCTGCATCCGGTATAGGTTTTAT
>CAYJDK010000026.1:0-3049 GCA_964368905.1 uncultured Bacteroides sp. | reverse complement strand
TACAGTGTATCTGTTACAAAAAAAGCAATGGATACAACAGAAGTAATTGCGGCTAACATGATTGAAATGTTAGAAGAAGCTGCACCAACGCCGGTGGCACCAGCAAAAGGACAATATATTGATATTTTAGTTTAAATTACTAAAAATCAGTACCTTTAAGTAAATACCTGCTGAACAATTTTGTAGTGGCGTTAAAAAATAAGAGTAGCTACTTTTAAATTGTCAAAAATGCAAATTTTTTGTATTTTTAATATAAAATTTCATTTTGATTTTTGCGCTTTGCAAAAATTCAGCAGGTAGCATTAAGATTTAAGCCTACAAAATACGTTTAATAAGCGTTTTTGTAGGCTTTATTTAATGGCACATTGAACACAAGTCAAGAATAGGCGCTTTGGCACAAACGCATAGCGTTTACGCTGAATAACTAGTTATTCAGTAGGCTTTATTATATTGAAAACATACAAGTTTAATATGCTTTTTTAAAACAAAGAACCCCGCCGTTAATTATTAACGGCGGGGCTAAAATCTATTAATTTTTTGTGTATTTTCCGTTGTTATTAATATTGCCATTCATTAATTGTACTAATTATTTGCAACCCATTTTTATATCTTATTTTTACAAATTTTAATAGTAATGTAATTGTAAACACTATTAATCATTTTCCAACTAAGAACTTTTGGCTTGTTATAACCACAATTTATTTTTATGCTGCAGTTAAACTATAATATTAAAACCTTACTTATTTATATATAAAGATTATCCTTTTAAGTATTACGGAAAATTTCGAATTATATATTGCTTATAATATCTATTAATTCTTTAGGTGTCCTTATTCGCTGCTCCTTTCACAAGCAACAAACAAACTTCAATCTTGCATTGGACTTAATACCTTTCTTTAATATAATATATCCATTTTACATGCAAGCTATAATTAATATCGATTTATATTAATGATATAATAATTTTTAATCTCTGTCTGCTTTATAAAGTAATAATTTTTTATGATATAGCCTGATAAAATATTAATATTAATTACTTAAAATACAGTTAAATAAACCCTTAATTATGTTAACCATTACTCGATATAATTATTAAAAATAGACATACTTTGCGTTAGCAATGCGCTTTTTGATATTTTTACCTCCGGCATACTCAATGCCAATCATCAAGCGCTTTAAAGCAATCAATCCGAATGTGCTGTTTCTTTACACAACACATATTATATTGTGCCTGTCGTTTTAAAGCAGGTTGTCACCTATAAAACGCATTTGCACCAAAACTTTTTCACTTAACATTTGCGTTGTAAAGTAATACCCTACAAGCTCTGAGTGAAATTATTTGAAACATTCATTACGTGGGTACAATTTGCGCCTAGCGGTGAGCCTGCTCTGACTGAACAGGTGTTTCAGTAGAGTACATTGGCCTCGCTCCTTTCTTTTACTGTAATCACATTATACATTGGATACTGGCAAATGTCTATTCGCAATGTGCATGTATTTTTATTGTGTTTTATGGACAAAATGACCATTGACATACAAATATATAAATTTAACTAACTTAATGGTATAATAATACAAGTAAAAAGCATTAATATTGATGTAAAGGAATTGAGTTGAAATGACATTTAATGAGCTGATAGTTGAAATAAAAAGAGCCAAGAAAAGTTGTTATGTGTTTGAAAAAAGCAAAAGAAGCGAATTTAGAGACCGTTTAAATGTTTATTATGATGGCAAAATATTGTTTGAACGCTTTTGCTATGGAGAGGCAGCAGGGCTTGTTTTTTGCATGTGGGCACAAGGTGTCGACAGTGAGAACAATATTAATTGGGATTACGAAACGTGCAAAAACAGCAAAAAAACACAAGCGCCAAAAAAAATAGCAAATTACACATCAAATTATTTGCAATTGGACGATAAAGAATTAAAGTGGGAATGTGTGAAAAAATTAAGCTTTGATAGAAAAAATGGATATGGTTTTTTAAAAATGGTGTTTACTAAGTAAATAATGCAAAAAGCAATTTTAATAAAGAAATTGTAGTTTAAGCCTATATTTTACAAATAATTGTATGCATATACATAAAAAAACCAGTGTGAAAATTCACACTGGTTTTTATTAAGGCTATTTAAATAATAATTACATAGTACTTTGTAAAATACATATGTTTTGCTATATGGCTTTCGGCTTGAACCTTGCGGCACAACCGCCAAAATATGCCAATAAATAACACTTACATGTTATTTATAATTAGTGATATGCTGTAAAAATGAGTGTATAAGCATAATTGATTATGCTAACGCTTGCTCAATAGTGTCTGCTGTTTCTTGTGCATCTTCGGCAATTACAAGTATAATTGCTCCGCTTGTTGTTGTACGTAAAATTGCATTTTCAGCAATTTCGTATTGGTCAGGTAAATAGTTTTCAAATTCTAATTGTTTTGCTGTAATAAAATTTTGCAAGCTTTCTTGCACGCTTTCTTCGCTACCTTCTAACGGGTAAAAAATACCGGTCGCATATGCATGAATGTTCATCATAGAAAGTGTCATAGCGTAAGATTCACAGTTATCATAATCAATACCTGTAATTTGCATAAGTGCAGTTATTTCATCTGGCATGCCCTCTTCGCTTACTTGCATAGGGTTATGTGTGTATGTTGCGGCTTCTTCTTGAGAAGCTGCAAATATGGCGAATGCATCATTTAATTCACCGGTGCGGGCGTTTACAATAGCCTCGCTAAGTTCTGCCGGTGTTTTAACGCTAGCTGTCGCATCACCGGGCATAGTGCCTGTGCATGATATCAAAAATACTCCGGCACACAACAGTATAACAAATATTAATAATTTTTTCATAAAAATCTCCTTTTAAAATTATTTGTAATTAAAATTTTATTAATAAACAAGCTTTTTTAACTACTTTTCTAATAAAATTAAATAATGAATATTTGTTATTATTATATGTTAAAAATACCTTGTTATTATATATACGTTTTACATGCAATTAATGTTGCATAAAAAAACATAAAACTCTTGCTAAACCAAGAGTTTTATGTTT
>CAYJDK010000025.1:14119-15069 GCA_964368905.1 uncultured Bacteroides sp. | reverse complement strand
AGAAAGGATAGCAACCATGCAAATTACAAAAAAGCTAAATAACCGTAAAGGTTTCACTTTAATAGAAATGCTTGTAGTAATACTAATTATAGTTATACTTATAGCAATTGCAATTCCTGCTGTTGCAGGTTACCGTGCAGATGCAAATGAAACAGCAGATAAAGGTGCAGCAGAAGTTATTTTCAATGCACTAGAGGCTGCGTCTACACAACATATGCCATCTGATCCTGCAAATGTTGTGGGCGCATCTATTGGCACTGCACCTGCAAGCAACCAACTTTACCCAACTATAACACTTACAATTGGTGATACATCCCAAATGACAGGCCATTATTTAGAGGCTGTTCAAGAATTTTTGGGCACAAATGTGCAAGGCACATTTAAATTTAATGTTACACTTTCAACAGGTAGTGTAAACTGGGTAACTTATGTGCGTGAGGGAGCAAAGCAGGTTCCTGAAAACACTATGCTTTACCATGCGCAAGACGGTGTAACAGGTTACCTTGATGAAGCAATTAACCCTAGCACTGGCAAAGTGTATGCAAATGCAAGTATGGAGCACGCATAAATTTAAAATACTGCAAGTGCCAAATTAAAAATATTTGGCACTTGCAAATATAAAAATTTATAAATCCGCCGCTGCAAAGCGTCGGATTTATGCTTAAAACTATTAACAACAAAAAACATAAGTTTTAGGCATAAATGTTATGCTTTGCAGTGTTAAGCAGTATAAAAAAATATATTGCTTAGCATAAACATATATTTAAAAGCATAAAGGATATTTTATAATGACAATTCTGATAACTTTAATTTTTGGCTTGTTCGGTTTAGTTATTGGCAGTTTTTTAAACGTTTGCATTTACCGTACACCTAAAAATATGTCTGTTGCAAAAGGGCGCAGTTATTGCCCAAATTGTAAAACAACGCTTTCACCAATAGACCTTGTCCCG
>CAYJDK010000025.1:5368-14109 GCA_964368905.1 uncultured Bacteroides sp. | reverse complement strand
TTACATTTTTTTGCTAGGCAAATGCAGGCATTGTAAAAATAAAATATCACCCAGATATGCAATTGTAGAAACGTTAACGGCAATTTTATTTGCAAGTTGCGGTTATATTTACGGCATAATGCAAATAGAACTTGGTGTAATATATGCACTGTTTTTTGCAATTTTAATTGTTGTAAGCTTTATAGATTACGACACAATGCACGTGCCGGATAGAATGCACGTGTTTATTATATGCCTAGCATTAGTAAAAATGGCTATATACCCCAAAAACATACTTTTTATGCTTGTTGGCGCTGTAATAATTAGCATACCTATGTTAATTATTGCGCTAATAACAAATGGGTTTGGCGGCGCAGACATAAAACTTATGGCGGCATGTGGGCTTTTACTTGGTGCAAAAAGTATTGTAGTTGCTTTTGTAGTTGCGGTATTTTTAATGGGTTCTTTTGGCGTAGTGTTGGTTATTCGCAAATTATTATTTAAGCGCAATTATAACAGCAAAATTCCATTTTGTCCGGCACTTTCTTTTGGCTGCATAATAGGAACTTTTTTTGGCGAAAGCATTGCAAATTCTTATTTAAGCCTATTAATACTATAAATTTGATTTTATGAGGGGTAAAATGTTTAAAAAAGGTTTTACATTAATAGAAATGATAATTGTTATTACAATTATTACAATAATAACATTGATGGCAACGCCCTCTATTTTTAATATGTTGGGCACTGCAGAGCAAAATAACAGAACAGAAACAGCAAAAACAATTTACTTAACTGCTCAAAATCAACTTACACAAATGCGTGCAATGGGTAACCTTAAAGGCGCGTATAATGGCGAGATTGCAGGAAAATATTTTGCTGTTGATGCACAAGGTGAGTATACTGACGAACTTGATGAAACAGTAGAACTTGAAAACAATGTATTTGCAATGCTTACAAGCGCAAATTATCCGGCTGAAGACTTGCAAAACGGGCAAGATAATTATGTGCGTTACTTATCTAAACCTGCGGGTGAATTGCCAAATAATGCATTACATCAATTGCTTGCGCCCGCTTTAAAAGACGCAAGTATATTAGAGGGAACAATCTTGATAGAATACAACATTCTAACAGGAAAGGTGCTTTCTGTTTTTTATAGCGATTTAGACAGAGTTACAGAATTTAGTTATACAGCTGCAAGCAATTCTAGTGAAAACATATTAGGTACACGTGCAGAAAGCTATAACGAAACTGCAAGAAACAGAAAACAAGGATATTACGGTGTTGATTACACAGGAAGTGATGCGCCGGATTTAGCGTATCAAATGGCAGTACATTTATATGATGGATATGACGATGCACATGATGATACACTACTTTTACCGGGCATAAGCCGATATAATAAGCCACTTGCAAGTGTTAACGACCGTGCACTTGGCGAGAAATATGAAAACTTGCTCTACGTTGAAATTCTTGTTGAAAAAGCAACGTTGGCAAAAACACCTGCGCCTGAATTTGATTTTTCAATTTCGGGTTATCCTGATGTTATAATAGATGATTATGATATTTCAAGTTTTAGCGATGATGAAACTTTAGAATTTGCAATTGAAGAGTATGATAGTGGCGCAAGGCCTGCCATTATTTACAGAAATGATGACCCAACAGGCGACCCTGATTTTGCAAGGTTTATTTGGGTGCTTGATTTTGTTGGCGGTGATATGTCTTCAGAAAATCCTGACAGGCATAAATATTCAATTACAAACATAGAGGATGTTTATGGTAACAAACAAAATTATGAAAGCGCAACAGGCATAACTGTTTCTGTTATAGAAAGCAACAATTCAACGGCATTACCGGTTGAATCTAACATGAAACACCCTCTTTTTGCAGATAATAAAGACGCAATAAACCCTGACCCATTACAGTCTAACATAGCAAGTGCAAGGCATTTAAGCAATATTCGTTACACTACAAACGACGCCGACACAGCACATGTTTATAGCCAGGTAGAAAACATTGATTTTGCGGTTGATAATGGACATATATTAATTGATGGAAATTTTGAAGATACGTCACCTGACAGTGATGAAGATGCTTGGAATTTTAAAATGTCTCCGTTGCCGGAACTTTATGGCACATATACAGCACTGTACACAGTTAATAACGGCGGCACAAATGAAACAGGCGTATATACAATTCAAAACATGAATATTTTTAACGTTAACACAGACACAGACAACACTTCCGATGCTGAAGTTATAAACCGTTCTGTTGGTTTATTTGAAAAAATTGCAGATACAGGAATGGTTTCTCACTTAACGTTTATAGACCCATTATTAGAAGTTAAAAACACAGAAACAGCGGACCCGGACGCAGGTAAGTATGCAGGCGTATTAACAGGGTTTAGCAATGGTAAAATACAACATATAACTGTTATATCAAATAGCGAAATTGCGCCTATTATAGACGTAGATAACGACACTGCATTAAACGGTGAAGATGATACAACAGACATTACAAGTGACTATGTTGGCGGTGTTGTTGGCATGGTTGGCGCTAGCGTTGAAGAAAATTCAATTTCTAACATACTTTATTTAGCTGTTGCACCGCATGAAGACATGGGCACAACAGAAGATATGACACGCTACGAGTACCCAATTATAGGCACTAACTTAAAAAATGGGTTAACAACATTGCCTACAACTGACCCAGATAAGACTAACTTTGAACAATCGGGCCCTACGGGGTACGTGCAACTTGCAATTGATGATGACAGTTGCTACTACTTAGTGGGCGAGCTTTTAAGGCCATATGACGATGACCCCGATAATGACCCGGTAACAGCCCCGCCGGAACATACAAATTTAAACGTTGGCACAGTTACAAATGGGTTTGGCAAAGGCATAAGCACTAACGATTTGTATTATGACTTAAATGATGTTAATAGTGACTTTTATAAAAATTTCATGCTTTCCGATACCGGTGAGCTTGAGTATTCTCACAACTTAACAGTAATAGCACCGCTTGATGTAGATACAATAAGCGGTGACCAATACCCATACCCTTATTTTGGTGACATTTTGCCAAATGCTGATTCAATAGACCCAACAGACCCTGATGAGGAATTGAACTTTACATGGCCTGTTGCAGAGTTAAAAACGTTTACGGCAGATTATTTGTATTATGAAGTATATGGCAATATAAAAGATGCTGATAACCCTGAAATAGGATATTACCAAGTTGACAGTGACGGAAAAGAAATTATTAACACATTAATAGATACAGATATAAGTATTGATTATAGAATTTTAAGTGACGGTTATGCTGTTAAAGTTAATCGACCATATTCTATGCTTAATGGTGATGATATATTATTTTCTTTAAACAGTGTAAGTATTGACGCTACGGAAATGGAAGAATGGATTTACGCATATACACAAAATGGTTACTTAAACGAGTTTACAAATGAGTTCCGCGCAGTTGCAGGTTCTACAGATATTGAATCATTACTTGTGTTTGATAACGCAAAGATTAAATCAGCAGTGGTAGATGATGCGTTTGCTGAAACAAGCGATGTTATGCGCTTTGAAATTACTAACGGGCGCATAAGTTCATCTAATGTTATGTTTATTAATCCACTTTTTGCACATGCTTTTTATGTAGGCGATACTTCAGATGCAAAAAGCATGACTTATACTGTTAGAACAGCAAGGCATCTTAACAATATAGGATACCACGCAAATTCAGAATCTGCTGATTCAAACTTCACACAAGCAGTAAGTATTGATTTAAGTAATTATGGCAAGGCAATAGGCAGAGATTCTGCAAATTGGTCTTATACAAGTATTGACCCAAGCATGGTTTACTTGTATTTAAAACACAACATTGTGCCAAGTTCAACTGCTTCCGGTTTACAAGTTGATGGTGTTGTTAGTGCAATTGAACAGCCTTTTGGCGGTGATTATAACGCAAATGGGCATACAATAAGCAACTTAGAAATAAATGATACAGACGTAGATTCCGCTTTATTTGGTAGTACAACAAATCAATCTTTAATACAAAATTTAAATTTAAACAACTTTGATATAACATCAAAAGGGCTTGTACTTGCTGCAACGCTTGTTTGTGAAAATGCAGGCGATATTAAAAATGTAGCAGTAACAAATTCTACTGTCCTTGCAACAAAAAGCACAGAAAACCCAACTAATGTAGGCGGCGTTGTTGCTGTTAATACAGGCACTGTTGAAAATGTAACAATTACAAATTCTGCAATAGAGCGCCACGAGGTTGAATCGCCTTCTGTTACAACAGGGCTACTTTCATACGGTGTTGGTGCAATTATTGGTAGCAACGGCGGAACATTAAAAAATTCAGGTGCGCTAGACACATCAGTTTTAGCACATGATAATTTTATTGGTGGTCTTGTTGGTATTTCAACAAATAACGGTATAATTGAGGATAACTATTTTATAAGCAGTAAAGAAAGCACTGCAGGAAATCCGGTTGCATCTATAAGTTACGACAATTCTGTTACATTGGCTGGCACAAATCCACGTAATTCTATTGGCGGCATTGTAGGCGGTATAGTTTATAATGAAGTAATTACTTCAGGTGGTGCAACTGTAAATGACGAGGGCAACGTTTACAATAACTTGTTCTTGGCTGTTGCGCCTGCCGTAGACACTGACGGAAATTCAACATTTGATGTGAATTATCCTATTGTCGGTGTGAAGTCAGATGGATTTGATATTAAAAATAACATATATTTATCCGGTAGCTATTATTCAAATAATAACTCCAGTTGGGTAGCGTTTGATTATAATACTTTGCCATTGCATATAGCGGCAAATGTAAACGAAATTTTACCACTTACAAGTGAAAACATTAACCGCAATTGGCTTGATGTTTATGGTAACGGCCAACTTTTAAACTGGACTTGGGCATCTGCAAGTGGTTACCCAATGCCTCCAAATGCTAACCCTATTACAGCTACAACATTGCCTTATACAGCAAACCGCCCACGCCAACATAATTTATATAGCGGCAACGGTTCGGTAGTGGCGGCAGGCAACTTTAATGCTAATTTATTGTTTGGTGGAAAAGCGGCAAACTTTGCAGAGCCGGGCACAAGCACTAATGTAACACTTGAGTTATTTAACACATCGGCCGATACGGTTACACTAGATAAATTTACAACGTTGCGCATAAAATTAGAAAATTATGCTGATTATGTTGATGTATCATCATTTACAGGCAAAACAGCAAGAATTTCACTTTTAGATAATGCCGGCGGATTAATTAGCGATAATGTACAATACAGCTTTGATAGTACAAGTAATAGCATAATTATTGATACAAGTACTTTAAGTGCAACACAAATATTAGCAAATGAAAAAGTAACTTTCTCATTTAATATAAATATTAAAACTGAATTTACTTCAACATTATTTAATCGCCAGCCAATACCAACAGATTATTATTATGTTGCAATGCAAGCGAATATAGTGCTAAATAAAGGTGCAGGTGATGTACCGGCAACGTTAAATAGTGATAAACTTTATATTCAAAAAGCAATTACAATAAACAATCCAATTGGCGCTGGCATGATTCCAAATACAGGAACTCAAATATCAATTCCTGTAACAGCAACAATTAATACATCTAATTTGACAGGTTATACTCAAACGTCGGTTATAACTCAAGTTTTTCCTGCCGCATTTAATGTTGCTGCAAATTCAGTAAGCATGCAAATAGATGGTGGCTCAAGTGTAGCTTTAACGCAAGGAACAGATTATTTAATTACAGCAAATGACAATGGCACACCGTCTGATGTATCTGACGACAAAACAGAACTTACTATTTTAAACTTAAGCCCTACTTCAAGTGCAGTTCTTTCATATAATTTAGAATATACAGGCACAGGAGGCGTGTTTGAAATTGCAAACAAGTATACTTGGTTTAGTTTTAAAGAGCCAAATAGTATGCCTGTTGCAGGCGGAGAATTTGTTGAAATAAGTAATTTTAATGTTCAAATATTTACTAGAATGGCACCGGCACCTGCTACCTTTTCGTCATTAATGCCTCAAGCTCAAAGCAACGAAGATAGCAAAGAGACACAAAACGCAGACAGTGACAGCGAGCCAAACGAAGAGGCGCAAAGCCCTGATAGTAATAGTTCATCAAGCGCAAATTCACAAGACACAAACAGTAACGGCTCGTCAAGTGATAATTCACTAGATACAGACAGTAACAGCTCTTCAAGTGATGTTTCACAAAGCTCATCAAATGAAAGTTCTTCAAGTGAAAGCACTGACAGCTCAGGTGGTAACAGTAACGATACAAACTAGATATATCATAAACAATCAATATTAAAAATTCTAAGAAAAGGGGGAAAGTACGTGAAAAAGATAAAACAATTGTTAAAAGATAAAAAAGGCGCAACATTACTAATAGTGCTTTCCAGTATGCTTTTTTTAATAACAATGGGTGCAACTACATTGACATCATCTTTAAGTGCAGCCGTTGTTAAAGAGCACCAAAAAGATAAAACAAGAATTGACTTGCTGGCAGAATCGGTGCAAATGTCTTTACACGATATGTTAAATGCTAACAATTCAGCTACCGGTACAAATGACTTGCAAACTCTTCTTGTACGTGCAGAATATAACTATACAAACGACCCTGTAATGTATGCACTATATGATAAATTAACAATATCGGTAGACGAGACGTTACCGTCTTCAGGTGGCACACCGGTTGTTGAAACACATGAGTTTGTTTGCGAGCTTGACTCTCAATTACAAGTTTCAGGCAATAATGTGTCAGGACTTATATGGGTGAATGCTAAAATTGATTTAGATCCTGCAAGCGATAGCGCTACAGGCGAGACAACGTATCGCATAGGATATAAGCTGGATTTAGCAACTTATGACCCTCTTTTAGATACACTAACACATTATGGAAATTGGACATTGGTGACGTATGAAAAAATTGAAAGCTAAAATAGTTGACACTTTAAAAAATAATAACGGCGAAATGTTAATAGAGACAATTATTTCTATTATGCTTTTTGTTGTTTTAATTATTGGTGTAACTACTATGATTACAGCGGCAACAAACGGAATTAGAACAACAAGGCGAGAAACACAGCAGGCGCAAGATGCGGCAAATAATATGGTAGCAAGAACAATTACAACAAGCCAAAGTGTTGAAATTTCTGCTACGTTAGAAGTTACTAGCGAGCCCGACCCATCCATAAACGCAAAAACGTCTTTACATGATGGGATTTTGTATTCTGAAGAAGGTTTAATTTATTTTTATACTACACCTTAATTGTAATATTTAAGGTAAAAAATACATTCATATAATAGGAACTGATATGAAATTAATTAAAAAAAGTGACATTAAAAAAGGTTTTACATTAATAGAAATGGTAATTACTATGGCAGTAGTAATTATTATTTTGGGTTTTATTACTAATGTTTTTGTTAAAACAATTCGCATTTAAGAAGAGGTAACCAATATAGGACAAATGGAGATTATTGCAACTGAGTCTATATCGGAACTGCTTGATGATTTGCGAGTTGCAAAAGCAATTGATACATCAGACCCAAATGTACTTAAAATTGCAACTGATAGTTATACAGTTATGTATACTGTAGACGCAACTGATAAAATTTTAATGCGATAATATGAAAACGACACTACTTCACAGCCAAATGAAGTGCTTGCAAAAGATTTTTACATGGGATATACCATGGAATTAAGTTTTTCAGATACAGGAGCAGCTGCAACAAAAGACTATGTTATTACAGTAAACGTTGTAATTTACGATGAAAAAGACGTGGCAGTTCATAGCGAAGAATATGTTGTAAGGCCAAGTTATATAAATGCAAATAGTTAATAAAAAGCTTGTGTTATAATTTTTACCATATGCAAAAAAATTATAAAGAAAGCATCAAGAAAAGCCTACTATATACGCTTAAAATGCGAATATAGTAGGCTTTAATTATTGTTGTAAAATATAGCGCTATGAAGTATAATATTATTAACAGTAAGAGAAAAACAAACAACGAAAGGAGAATAAATGTGAAAGAAATATTTGAAGCCTTTACAATTCGAAATACAAAAGTTAAAAACAGAATATGTGTTCCCCCTATGGTTTGTTTTCATTATGCTGAAAATAGCTGTGTAACTGAAAAAAATATACAGCACTATAGAGATTTTGCAAAAGGAGGAGCCGGTGTTGTTACAGTTGAGGCAACTGCAATTGTAGAGCAAGGCAAATTGGCACATAATCAACTGGGTATTTATAACGACGATATGATTGAAGGCCATGAAAAAATTGCAAATGCAATTAAAGAAAACGGTGCAGTCGCAATTTTACAAATCCATCATGCAGGCATTATGGGTATTGATGACATAGCAGTTGGGCCGTCTCCTTATATACTTAATAAAAAAAATATTACAAAAACAACAATAGAATTAAAAAAAACACAAATTGAACAGAAAAAAAATTTAAATGTTTTAGCTGAAAAAAGGCATGAAAAAAAAGGTAATAACGTTGTAGAAATTCATGGTGCACATAATTATTTAATTGCCCAATTTTTAAATAAAGAAGTAAATAAAAGGAATGATGAATATGGGCAAGACAAAACATTATTTGCTAAAAATATAATTACAAAAATCCGCAAAGTTGTAAATAAAGACTTTATTGTAGGAATTAGAATGGGAATATATGAGCCTACCCTAAAAGACGGAATAGA
>CAYJDK010000025.1:4236-5358 GCA_964368905.1 uncultured Bacteroides sp. | reverse complement strand
AAAGCACTTGCTTCATTTGGATATGACTATTTAAGTGTGTCGGCAGGCTTTTTTCCAAAAATGCAAATTGAAGTAGAAGACGGGTTTTTGTTTGAGCCTTTTATTTATGGTGCTATGAAACTTCGCCCTTTTGTAAATGTGCCAATGTTTGCAGTGGGTGGAATTTGTAATAAGAAGATAGCTCAAGAGGTACTAAGTACAACAAATGTTGACATGTTGTGTGTAGGGCGAGGACATCTTGTGAATGCTAATTGGGCGAAAAATGCAATGCAAGACAAAAATGTTGGCAAATGCGTGCAATGCAACAGATGTTTTTTTGAGAGCGGAATTGGTGACTGTGCAGGCAGAAGTTTGCTAAATAAAAGCAATTTATAATGTTAGCCGCTAAAGTAAAAAGCATATATAAGTTTAATTCAAATAAAGGGATAACCGTTATGACTATAAAAGAAATATACGAAAAATTTGATAAGATAGGCTGTTTAACTTTTGCAACTGTAAATGAAAAAGGTGAGCCGGAAACAAGAATTGCTCATTTAAGGGCTTTTGACGATGATGGAATTTATTTTATGACTATGTTTACAAAAGATTTTTATAAACACATGAAAAACAACGGCAAAGTTTCTATATGTGGGTTAAATGCAAAAACACAAGTAGAACATGACGAAGACGGTGCACCGGTTTTTGAAGGCGGCTATAGCATGCGTATGACCGGAAACGTAAAAGAAGTGCCAATAGAAACTATAATAAATAAGAAAAACCCTATATTTGATTTTTGCATTAAAGATAAAGAAACATACAATGCAATGGTTGTGTTTTGCATTGAAAGTGGCTACGGAGATATTTTTGATTATGATTTTGAAAAGATAAACCGTGAAAACAAACTTGAGAGAATATATTTTTCATTTAATGGTGCAAAAGAAAAATATAAAGGGTTATTAATAGATGATGAAAAATGTATTTCTTGTGGAGTATGTAAGAAAAAATGTTCGTTTCTAGCCATTTTAAATGAAGGCAACAAGTTTTCAATAGACAAAAACAGATGTGACGAATGTGGAGATTGCTATATTAACTGCCCTGTCAAGGCAATTTCTTATAGATGTTGAGATGTTTTTTTAAAGCTTT
>CAYJDK010000025.1:0-4226 GCA_964368905.1 uncultured Bacteroides sp. | reverse complement strand
ATTGGTTTATAAAATGAAGGCAAAATATGTTGTTAATTCATTTGCCTTGCGCGTAGTTTAATAAAGCGCATTTTAAATAAGGCACAAATTAAAACTTTAATTTTAACCACTTGCCTTGTTTAAAACGCAAATAACCAAGAGTAAATCTTGTAATTTGGTCCATAAAAAGGCCCATCCATATGCCAACAAGCCCAAACCCCAAAGGATAACAGAATATATAACTGGCTAATGGTCTAATAATACCAATACTAATAAATGAAGTAACTGCTGTAAACTTTGTATCACCTGCGCCCCTTAAGGAACCAATAATTGTAAGCTGTTGTATTTGTATAATATTAACAACGCATAATATATTCATAATAATAGGCGCGTACGATAAAATTGTTGCGTCACTGCTAAACAGCCCAAAAAGCTGTGTACCAAAAAACAAGTAAATAGGAGAAATAATTAAAGAAATTAATAGTCCTATATTTTGGCAAGATCTTGCGTAGCGTTTAGCTAGGTCTTGCCTTTTTTGGCCAAGGCTACGCCCAACAAGCGCAACCGACGAAATAGATAATCCCTCTGCAAGTGCACCGGAAATACCGAGGAAATTCATGCCTATTTGGTTTGCGGCAAGTTTAGTTGTGCCTAAGGTTGCAACAGTTAATATAAAAAGAAAAAAACCAAGCCTAATAAAAAGTTGTTCAATAAATGCACTAAGCCCAATGTTAAGTCCTGCTTTTATATCTTTATTTACAGCCAATACTCCCGTAACTGCTTTATAGTAAATAAACCCTTTTTCGTCTAAAATAGATAATATACTAACAATAAAACCAACACATGCACCTATAACAGTTGCAATTGCGGCGCCTTTAACACCAAGTGCAGGAAAACCAAATCTGCCCTCTATTAAAAAATAATTTAAAATTAAATTAACAATATTACTGCTAATATTAGTTATCATTGAAATTCTTGTTTTGCCGCAACCTCTTTGCGCTGCATTTATAATTAATGCTAGTGCATTAAACACTATTCCACCCATAACTATTTTAAAATAACTAGATGCTAAATCAATAGTGTCTGAGTTTGCACCGGCAAGCGTTAATATTTGCCTTGCAAAAACTACAAATAAAACAGAAATTATTGCAACTAAAATTAAACTAAGCACAAAAGCAGTACGCAATATTTTGTTTGCACTTTCGCGGTCGTTCTCGCCATATCTTCTTGCAACAAGCGCCGACACTGAAACAGACAATGCCATGAAAACTGCAAGGCCTATATATTTTGGTTGGGTAGTAATTCCAACGGCTGCAATTGCCGCAGAACCTAATGCGCTTACCATAATGCTATCAAAAAAAAATGTTAAGCTAATTAAAAAACATTCAAGTACACAAGGCCATGCCATGTTTATGGTGTTTTTATATAATTCTCTTTTAGGCATTATATATGTATCCACGCACTTAACTCCTTTTTTTGTTGCATTATAGTAAAGAAAACTTTGCATTACCGGTGTTTTTTGTATTTATAGTATAGCATATAAATAAGAGTATTGGAATAAAGTTATAAATATTTGCTACAAAATAAAAACATGTATTACAAATTAATACATATTTTTTATTTATAATTAGTTTTATTAAGTTGACATTAAATAAAAAGTATGATAATATAAAGGCAGATATATTAATATGTAACATAATATTATTTTTAATTTGTAAATAAATATTGTTGCTTTTTAATATTACTGTAATTATTTTTCAAACGGTTAATAATTTAAAATGCTTGTCTGAATATAAGGTTTTCCGAATATAAAGACTGTAAAAAAGCTTTTATACCTGAATTGCGAAAGATTGTCTTGAGCTTAAAGGTTATTGCAATATGTAAAGTATCGGTTTTTACCGGCACTTGTTTTGTTATGATTTTTAAGCTCTATGTTTACATAGAGCTTTTTTGTTTGGAGGTAAAAATGGAAAATAGAATTGCATTAATAGGTATTATAGTTGAAAGCCCGGAAAATGTTAATAAGTTAAACAGTATTTTAGCAGAATACGCGAAATTTATTATTGGAAGAATGGGTGTACCTTACCGTGAGCGAAATGTTAATGTTATTAGCATTGTAATGGACGCGCCAAACGATGTTATAAATACAGTAAGCGGTAAACTTGGCAAACTAGAAGGTATAAGTGCAAAAACAATGTACTCAAAATTATAAGAGGATTAAGTTTAAAAATAAATTTAAAACTTAATCTATAAAAATCCGTTTTTCTAGTTATCCACAAACAGCAACTGAAAAACATGGTACAAATTTGGCAATTTATTGGTTTTTTGTGCCTTTTAAAGAAAGGAATGGTCATATTTATGTATAATAGTAAATCAAATAGCGCAAGTGAATTTATAAACCATGAAGAAATATTGAAAACACTGGATTATGCGAATGAAAATAAAGATAACAAAGAGTTATTAAACGATATTTTAAACAAAGCAAGCAAGTTTGGTGGGTTAGATTATAAGCAAGCAATGCTATTACTTGAAACAACCGACAAAGAAATTAATGAAAAAATATTTGAAACTGCCGCAAAGATAAAGGAAAAAATATACGGAGACAGAATAGTATTGTTTGCACCGCTATATTTATCTAACTATTGTGTTAACGGCTGCACATATTGCCCTTTTCATGCAAAAAACAAAACAATTAAACGAAAAAAATTATCGCAAGAAGAAATAGAAAAAGAAGTTATAGCTTTGCAAGACATGGGGCACAAAAGGCTTGCGCTTGAAACAGGGGAAGACCCAAAAAATTGTGACATAAATTATATATTGGAAAGCATTAAAACAATATATAACGTTAAGCATAAAAATGGTGCAATAAGGCGTGTTAACATTAATATTGCTGCAACAACGGTGGAAAACTATAAAAAATTACGCGATGCAGAAATAGGCACGTATATTTTATTTCAAGAAACATATCACAAAGAAAACTATGAGAAATTGCACCCAACAGGGCCAAAGAGCAACTATGCATACCATACAGAGGCAATGGATAGGGCAATGCAAGGAGGAATAGACGACGTTGGGATAGGCGTACTTTTTGGTTTAAACTTGTATAAGTACGATTTTGTGGGCCTTTTAATGCATGCAAAGCACCTTGAAGATAAGTTTGGAGTTGGCCCACACACTGTGAGTGTACCAAGAATTTGCCCGGCCGACGATGTTGAAATAGGGTCCTTTTCAAATGCAATTAAAGACGAACTGTTCTTAAAAATTATAGCTATTTTGCGTATTTCTTTGCCGTATGCCGGTATTATTGTTTCTACAAGGGAAAGTGAAGCATCAAGAGGGAAAGCCTTAAAAGCAGGCGTTTCTCAGATAAGCGGAGCGTCTAAAACGAGTGTGGGAGGGTATACTCAACAAAAAAACATAAAAGAATCACAATTTGAGCTTTCAGACGAGCGCACACTTGATGAAATTGTTAAATGGCTACTGGAACAAGGATACACACCAAGTTTTTGCACCGCATGTTATAGGGAGGGAAGAACGGGCGATAGATTTATGAGCCTTGCAAAATCAGGGCAAATTGGTAATGTATGTGGGCCAAATTCGCTTATAACTTTAAAAGAATATTTATGCGATTATGCAACGCAAGATACTTTAAAAATAGGTAAAGAACATATTGCTTGTAAAAAGCAACAAATTAAACATGAAAAAGTTGCACAAGTGCTTGATGATATGCTAAATAAACTTGAAAATGGGCAAAGAGATTTTAGATTTTAGGAGTAATATTATGAATACAACACCACAAGCTAACAGAACTCACATTGCGGTCTTAGGAAGAAGAAATGTTGGTAAATCGTCGTTAATTAATGCAATAGCAAGGCAAGAAATATCGCTTGTGTCTGAAGTGTTGGGCACAACTACAGACCCTGTTTTAAAATCTATTGAAATACACCCTGTTGGAGCGTGTGTTATAATTGACACAGCCGGATTTGATGACGAGGGTGCACTTGGTGAATTAAGAGTTAAAAAAACACGTGAAATTTTAGATAAAACTGATGTAAGTGTGCTTTGTTTTAATGAAAAAATTACAAATTATGAGATTGAGTTTGCAAATTTGTTAAAAGAAAAAAACATACCATGTATTTATGTAATAACAAAAAGCGACGAGCAAAAAGATGAAAATTTATATGAAGAAATTACAAAAACATTTGGAAAAGCACCTATTTTTATAAGTGCAAAAAATAATATTAATG
>CAYJDK010000024.1:12372-15251 GCA_964368905.1 uncultured Bacteroides sp. | reverse complement strand
TTTTTTGTAACATTAATATAACTGCCGGAACTAATATTAATTGTAAAATAATGCCTGGTACACCACTTATAACGGCCATGCTTATAAATGAATTAAATGTAAATGCATTTGCAGCGCCTTGCATAAAAACAGCCATTGCAGCGCCCCATACAATTCTTCCCAGTATCATTGAAACTATTAGCGCTATGTATACGTTTAATTTGTTGTTTTTTAACATTTTGTAGCAAACGCCAATAACTATACCGTAAGCTGCAAGCTCAAAAGCCATTGCAAAACCCATTGGCATAAGTACAGGCATACCAAACATAACACTGCGCAAAATTGGCAATATAAAACCAACAATGCCGCCATAAATACCCCCGCAAACTATGCCACAAATTAAAACCGGTATATGCATTGGCAAAAGCGCCTGCCCAATTTGAGGAATTTGTGCAGTTAAAAAAGGTAGCACTAAACCTATTGCTAAGAAAATAGCGCTATAAGCTATTTTTCTTGATGAATTTAAACTATTTGTCATTTTGTTAATACTCTCCTAAATTTTTTTCACTTTGAATATGTTTCCATGAGTTGAAACGAGTAATTTTTAAACATTTTTTTGCTATACAAATATAGAAAATAAAACACTCCTTGCCAAAAAATGAATTTTGACAATGCCGTAACGCAGAATAATGCGTAAAACCAGCATTTAGACACTCGTGTCAACACTATATAATATAATACATTATTACGCAACTAAAAGCAAGCTCATAGCCATAACAAACATGCCAAGCACAAGCCCGTACATAGAAAGATGATGCTCACCATACTCTTTTGCTGCAGGTAAAAGCTCGTCTAAGCTTATAAAAACCATTATGCCGGCAACCATTGCAAAAATAACGCCCATAACGGCATCGTTTAAAAAACTGCGCAATATAAAGTAACCAATAATTGCGCCAACCGGCTCTGATAAACCTGACAAAAAAGACAATTTCATAGCTTTTTTCCTGTCGTTAGTGGCGTAAAAAATTGGCACGGCAACCGCAATGCCTTCCGGTATATTGTGTATAGCAATTGCAATAGCAATTGAAACACCAAGTTCCGGGCTGCTTAATGTTGCCGCAAAAGTTGCAAGCCCTTCCGGAAAATTATGAATAGCAATGGCAAGTGCTGTAAAAACACCAAGCCTCATTAAATTGCTTTTATGCTCTTCACTTTTTCCGTCCATTTCTTCTACCGTATGAACTTCATGCGGGTTGCCCATTGACGGGACCATTTTATCTATTACCGCAATAAAAATTATACCAAAAAAGAACGCAAATACACTTACCCATAAACCTTTAGGTTCTCCCATGCTAGCAGAAAGCAGCTCGTTAGCCTTTTTAAAAATTTCAACAAACGACACGTATATCATAACACCGGCAGAAAACCCCAGTGCTAAAGACAAAAACTTTGTGTTGGTTTTTTTTGCAAAAAGAGACAAAACGCTACCTATTCCTGTGGCGAGCCCTGCAAAAAGCGTAAGTGTAAAAGCCAATAATACGGTTGATATTTCCATATAATCCACCTAAATTAACAATTATATTTTAAATTAAACATAATAAAAACATACGGATAGTTAAACTTAAAGCATTAAATATATAACCTTTAAGTGTTGTTTTAAAGCAGTATTTTAGCTTTCTAAGGCGGCCAATAATTCTTCTACCTTATTTGTTTTTTCAAAAGCAACGTTTAAATCTTCTCTGCCCATGTGCCCATATGCCGCAAGGTTACGGTAAATAGGTTTTAACAAATCAAGTTGCTCAATAATTGCATTTGGGCGCAAATCAAACACTTTCGTTATTGCTTTTTCAATTTTTTCTTGCGGTACACTAGATGTACCAAAAGTATCTATTAAAACGCTAACAGGTTCTACAACGCCTATTGCATAAGCAATTTGCACCTCGCATTTTTTTGCAAGTTTTGCCGCTACAATATTTTTTGCCACCCAGCGTGCTGCATAAGCCGCACTTCTGTCAACTTTTGTTGGGTCCTTACCGCTAAAAGCGCCACCGCCATGCCTTCCTGTTCCACCATAAGTGTCTACAATTATTTTCCTACCTGTTAAACCTGTGTCTCCTTGTGGGCCGCCAACTACAAAACGCCCTGTTGGGTTTATATAAAATTTTGTTTGCTCGTCTAAAAACTCGTTTGGAATTATTGGTTTTATTACATTTTCTATAATCTCTTTACGCAATTGGGCTAGTTCAACTTCAGGCGCATGTTGAGATGATATTACAACAGCATCTACTCTAATTGGCGTATCACCGTCATATTCAACTGTTACTTGGCTTTTACCGTCTGGCCTTAGGTAGTTAAGTGTACCATTTTTACGCACCTGTGTTAGCCTCATTGAAAGTTTATGCGCAAGGCTAATAGGCAACGGCATAAGCTCCGGCGTTTCATCGCAAGCATAACCAAACATCATGCCTTGGTCCCCTGCTCCACCTGTGTTAACGCCCATTGCAATGTCAGGGCTTTGCTCGTTTATGTTAGAAAGTACCGCACAAGTTTCGGCATCAAACCCGTATTTAGCGCGCACATAACCAATATCTGTAATAACTTCGCGCACTATTTTTTGAAAATCCACATAACAACTAGTCGTAATTTCTCCCATTAAATGTATTAACCCTGTGCTGGCAGTTGTTTCACAAGCAACCCTGCTTTTTGGGTCTTCTTTTAAAAGTGCATCTAATATTGCGTCTGATATTTGGTCACATATTTTATCGGGATGCCCCTCTGTAACAGATTCTGATGTAAACAGTCTTTTATTTGCCATAATGTTCTCCTTTTGTTATAAAAATAATTAAACCAATAAAATAAAGCCCGGTAAATACACCGGGCTTTTTAACCTTATCTTTCGG
>CAYJDK010000024.1:4221-12362 GCA_964368905.1 uncultured Bacteroides sp. | reverse complement strand
TCAAAAGCAGGTTGGAGGACGTCATTGGGCCTGTAGCCTACGTGTCTCTTGATAA
Source organism: uncultured Bacteroides sp. (assembly GCA_964368905.1). GTDB lineage: Bacteria > Bacillota > Clostridia > Oscillospirales > Ruminococcaceae > Ruthenibacterium. The sequence goes on along the minus strand of CAYJDK010000024.1, from coordinate 12,307 downwards.
GCTATTAAATTTTGTTTAAAAATAAATTACTTTTTTTTCATTTTAGTACTATTTAAATAAAATGTCAAATAAACAGCACTAGTCTTACTTTTAATTATGATTTGCCAAAACACTTAATTTTATACATATTTATTCATCTATTTTTTCATATTCTTCTTGTTCACTCATTGCACTTTCCCACAAATTAAACGTATCATCATGCTCTTTTCTCTTTTCTTCAAGCTTAACACATATATCGTTTAGCATTACATGGTCTTTAGCTGTTTCGGGCATATTTAGCTGTTTTTCAAGGTCTTCAATATCACTTTCAAGCTCTTGTATATCTTGCTCGTATTGCTTAATTAAAAGCCTTAATTGCGCTTTACGTTTACGCTGTTGCTTACCACTATTTTGCTTTGCTTTTTGTGTTTGCTCGTTACCTTGTTCATTGCTTTTTGTTGTTTCATATAAACTACGTTTCATTAAATGTTCGTAGCTATTGTAAAGTGCCGTTTGTTCACCGTCAATGTATAATATTTTACATTGCAAGCTATTCATTAAGTATCTGTCATGTGTTACAACAATAAGCGTTCCTTCATATTCACAAAGTGCTAAATTTAACGATTCCCTTGTAAAAATGTCAAGATGATTTGTAGGCTCATCCATAAAAAGCACGTTTGCATTTTCAAGCAACATTTCGGCAAATCTTAAACGGGCAAGTTCCCCGCCGGAAAGCTCACTGCATTGTTTAAAAACATCTTCGCCTTTAAAGTTAAGTTTAGCTAGGTGGTTTCTAACCTCTAATTGCGAAAAACTTGGGTGTTTGTTCCAAATAGTGTTAATTACATTGTTTGAATTGCGGGTTTGTAGCTGTTCAAATATTGAAACTTTAGTATCTTTGCCCATTAGCACACTGCCTGAGTTTGGTTTTATTTTACCGTTTAAAACACGCAACAAAGTTGATTTTCCCGCACCGTTAGGCCCGGCTATAACAAGGCGTTCGCCACGCTTAACATTTAAATCAAGCTCGCTCACAAGTTGTTTGCCACCAATTTCCACGCATAAATTCTTTGTTAAAAGAACGTCCTTATATGGCTGTGTATTAAATTCAAACTTAAATTTTAAATTATTTTTTGCAATTTTAACTTCTTGCACAATTTCCATTTTTTCAAGCTGTTTTCTTCTGCTTTGTGCCATTTTGGTAGTACTTGCACGCACAATATTTTTTGCAATATATTCTTCAAGTTTTGCTGTTTTTTGCTGTTGTTCCTCGTACTGCTTTTGCAAGTTTTTTTGCATCATTTCTTTTTGCTGTGTATAAGATGTATAATTGCCTTTAAAAATTTGCAATGTGTTATCTTCAATTTCAAATATTCTGTTACAAACAGTATCTAAAAAATATCTGTCATGGCTAATGCAAAGTATTGCACCATCGTAATTACTAAGATAATTTTCAAGCCATTCCATAGCCATAAAATCTAAGTGGTTTGTTGGCTCGTCTAAAAACAGCACATCCGGTTTTTGCAAAAGCAATTTTGCAAGGCAAAGGCGTGTGTATTCCCCACCGGATAATACACTAACCATTTTATCGTACTCTTTTTGCTCAAACGCCATGCCACTAAGCACTTTTTTAATTTGTACGTCTATATTATATAAATCAACTGTGTCTATAATCGACGTCAAACGTTCATGCTCGCTGTGCAACTCTACATTTTCAGGTTCGTTTGCAAGTTGTTCGTTTACAAGTTTTAAACTCTCTTCGGCCTTAAGTTCTTTTTCATACACGCTTTTCATTTCATCGTAAACGGTAAACATTGGGTTTAAAACACTGTTTTGTTCAAGATACCCTTTAAAAACGCCTTTAGCAAACGAAATTTGCCCTTTGTCGGGCAATAAATTACCTGTTAGTAACTTTATAAGTGTAGTTTTTCCTGCGCCATTTTCGCCTATAATTCCAATTTTGTCTTGTTTATCCACAACAGCGCTGACATTATTTAAAATAACGTCAGCGCCATAACTTTTTTGTAAATTTTGTATTGTTAAAAGCATGTTTATTTACCAAACACCTTGTTTAGCCCAGATATAACAAGGCTGATGGCTCCCATAACTATAAATATGCCTGCCATACCTTTTGCCATAATTTCAAGCGATATCATTACTTGTTCCATATTTTTCTCCGTTCTGCAAGAATATGTTTATAATTTAATTAATTTTTAAATTTGTTAAATTTATAGCGGAACAAAACTTAATATCATACCACCGGCAATAACACTGGCTATTTGTCCACCAACATTAACACCTGCCGCATGCATTAATAAAAAGTTTTGCGGGTCTTCTTTTAATCCCATTTTGTGTATAACACGGCTACTCATTGGAAACGCCGAAATACCACAAGCGCCAATCATTGGGTTAATTTTTTTCTTTGTAAACAAGTTTATAATTTTAGCAAAAATAACACCTGCTGCTGTGTCAAACACAAAGGCAACTAAGCCCAATGCCATAATTAAAATTGTGCGCCAGTCTAAAAATTGTTCATAGTGCATTTTTGTTGCAACTGTAATTCCAAGCACTATTGTTACAAGGTTTGCAAGTGTGTTTTGCGCCGTTTCAGAAATACTGTTTAAAACGCCACATTCACGTATTAAATTACCAAACATTAAAAAGCCTATAAGCGCAACACTCTTAGGTGCAACTATACCGGCAATAACCGTAACAACAATTGGGAAAAGTATGCGTATAGTAGGGCTTATTTTCTTTTCAACGTAATCCATTTTAATTTTACGCTCTTTTTTGCTTGTAAGCGCACGTATAACAGGTGGTTGAATTATTGGTACAAGTGCCATATAACTATATGCCGCAACAAGTATTGCGCCTTGGTACTTTGTGCCGTAATAATTAGCAACAAATATAGATGTAGGCCCATCTGCGGAACCTATAATGCCTATGCTTGCAGCGTCTTGTAAGGTAAAGGTTCCCTCCATAAATGTGTTTATGCCGCTTGCCATAAATAATGTAAAGAAAATACCAAACTGCGCTGCTGCACCAAATAACAAAAGTTTTGGGTTTGAAAGTAAAGGCCCAAAGTCTATCATTGCGCCTATGCCTATAAATAAAAGCAACGGGAAAAGCTCGTTTGCTATACCTGCGTTAAATAAAACGTCAAGTACGCCCTCTTCAATTTCTCCTGTTGATGTAACTTGATTTATTGCACCTGATAAAGGCAAATTTACAAGTATTGCGCCAAAACCCATTGGCAAAAGTAATGTTGGTTCCATATCCTTTTTTATTGCAAGGTATATAAGCCCACCGCCTATAACCCACATTGCCAACATTCCAAGCACATCATACATGTCCATATTGGCAAAAGAACCAAAAAATGAATTTAAAAAGCTGTTTACTAGTTCCATTATTTTCTCCTGTTTTATAATTTTTAATTATTATTTAAATTAATTGTCTAATTAATTACATAAATTAAATATGTGTATTACACCAATTTAAAATATCGTCATAAACTTCTTGTTTATTTATTTCGTTTAACATTTCATGGCGGCCGTTTTCATATAGTTTTAACTCAACGTCTTTAACGCCTGCTTTTTTAATAAGGTTGTACACATTTTTTACGCCTTTTGAATATTCTCCAACGGGGTCCATGTCCCCTGAAAAAATAAACACAGGCATATCTTTATTTAGCATATTTGCACACTGTGCAGAATTAGATTGCTTAACAATTTCCATAACGGTTATAAAGCCGCCAACAGTAAACGTATAAGCACATTTTTTATCGTTTGCATATGCATTAACTATGTTTTCGTCTTTTGTAAGCCAGTCATACTTTGTTTTTGCACCCGGTATTTTTTTTGTATAAGACCCAAACGCCATATCGTCAAGCAAAACACTTCTGTGTTCATTGCCCTTTAACTTGCTTATAACGCCGGCAAGCGCCATGCCTATACCGCCTAATGGGTTTAAATATGATGTGCCACTTATTATAAGTGCACTAATAGTTTTTGGGTACATTGTGGCGTAAATGCGCGCAAAAAAACTACCCATGCTATGCCCTAACATAATTATAGGCGCACCGGGGAATTTTCGCTTTGCAAGTTCATTCATTTTTAGCAAGTCTTCAAGCACACACATTTTTGCATTTTCTTTTGCAAAATATCCGTCTATTCCCGTTTCAGTGTCGCTTGTGCTTCCGTGCCCTAAGTGGTCGTTCCCGCAAACAACATATCCATTTTCAACCATATATCTTGCAAAATCATCGTACCTTGCAATATATTCTCGCATCCCGTGTGAAATTTGCACAACACCTTTAATGTTGTTTGTGTCCATTGGTTCATAAAAATATCCCGATATTACGTCCTTTTCATTCGCCGAGTTGTACTTGATGACGCTTTTGCGGATTTCTTGCATTTTCAAGTTCCTCCTCTTGCATTACAATAGAAAGCAATTCTTCAAAATGGTATATTATATAATCTGGTTTTGGGGCATTTTCCGGCAATGGTTCATTTTTAAAGTTACAATAACACGTTGCAAGTCCTGCTGCTTTTCCGCCTTGGATATCTGCTTTTAAAGAGTCTCCTACAACAAGCACTTTTTTCCTGTTTTCTATTCCTAAAGAGCGCAGTGCGGTATCAAAAATTTTGCGTGCCGGTTTTGCAACGCCCACCCTTTCAGATGTAAAAATTTCATCTATAATGTTACCCAAACCGCCGGCTTTAATTCTGGCCTTTTGCACTTTCTCAACACCATTTGTAACAACTGCAAGAGTTGCAACCTCACCTAAATCTTTTAAGGTGCTTTCAACACCGTCTATAAGTGTTGCGTCTTTTGAAAGTGACGTTAAATAAAAATCATTCATTTTAACGGCGTCGCCTTTTTTTTGAAATGCATTAAGCAACTTTTCAAAACGTTTTACAACTAGTTTTTCTTGCCTAATTTCTCCTTTTTCAAGGCTTGCCCATAACTCGCTGTTTATGCTTTTATATTTTTGTATCGCCTGTTGTGTAACAGGCAGGCCAAATTGCTGTAATGTATTGTGTATCGCCTTGTCTTCTGCAGCTTCAAAATCAAAAATAGTTCCATCTTGGTCTAAAAGCAAACAATAGTAAGATGCCATTGCACACGCTCCTCTCTGCCAAATAGCTATTAACATTATCCACTATTTTTATGTTTTAGTCAACACAAAAAAACAAAAACTCTTTCGCTTTTTTATTTGCGAAAGAGTTTAGTTTTATACAAATTATTTAATTTTTCATTTTTACACACTATAACTGTATTATTTCGTCTTCATAACCCGCTATATTATCCACATCTATTTCATATTGTTCGCTATACACCGGTTCATTAAAGTTGCTTTGCTGCACTTCGTTACATGTTTGGTTTGTATCATAAGTTAAATCTTGCTCGTTTATATTTACGTCTATATTTTCTTGTAATTCATTTTTGGTGCACAAAACATCTTCTGTATAAGTTTGTGCCGCTTCAATTTCAATGCCTTTGTCATCATTTAAATTAAATGCATCTTCAATATCTGCTTTTTCATCTGTTGTTAACTCTGTTTTTTCCGTCAAATCTTGTTTTGGTAGTATAACTTGCACAGTACGCGCAGTATTTACAGCTTTTGTTTCTTTAAAGTATAAATCTTCTATTTGCTCTTGTTCTTGCGGCTGTTCTAAAGTGCATACTTGCTCTTCATAAGGCAGCTCATTTTCTGCATCTATTTGTGTGCCGCATTTAAGTAATTGCTTTTGTGTATTCTGCTCGCTTAAATCATCTTGTGTTTCTTTTACTTCGGGTATATCCTTTTTTTGTAAAGCGGCGCTCATAATATCATCGCTCATAGTTTGTGCCATATGCGACGTTAAACATACATCTCTAATTTCCGCTTCAATATTTGTTTTTACGTTATTGTTTATGTCTGTAAAATCATTTTTTAAAAAAGCACTGCAATTTTCATCATTGCTTTTTTGCACTGCAACTTGTTTTGTGTTTGTGTCCATCATGTTCCACGCGCTATAACTACTGCTTCCAATACGCCACTCATTATTTTTTTGTGTTGAACTCTCCTTTTTAATTTCACATTGTGCACTTTTGGTGTTAAATTGATTCATACAAAACTCCATTCTGCTGTAACACATAAATACTGTTTTAAAACTACGCTGTATTTTACTTTTAAATGCGCCACAACTTAAAATAACAATAATATATAATTAACCTGTTTTACTATATGTTTTTTAGTGTATTTTTTTAAATTTTGCCTAAATACCAAAACATTTATATATTATATGCACGCCACTGCAAATAGTTACCTGTTTAATTAATATAATGCTTGACATTTTTATCTCTTGTGTTATAGTATTGACATAGTATATTAAAAAGGAGTGTTTTTTTGCTAATTGCAGCATAGTTTTGATTTATAACTTTACTAAAATCATTACAGTAAAACATGTTTAGAATAAGTGCATTAAGCATTTTTTGTTTTTTGCCACACATGTTTTATGCTTAAATTAACAAAATTACACTTATATATATAATTTTAGTTCTTTTAACTTATTTTATGTGCATAGGTGTATCTATGCACATTTTTTTGTGCAAAACAAAATATATTAAAGGATTATTACACATGCTAAACACATACACAACTTTAGAATTTAATACAATATTAAATAATTTAAGCGAGTTTGCTTTATCTGACAATGCAAAAAACAAAATACTTGACTTAAAACCATTTTTAAACGAGCTTGATTGCAAAAAACATTTAAACGACACGACAGAAGCTAAAAAAATTATAGACAGCCAAGGCACACCACCTTTGCCGGCCATGTCTCACTTAGACACAATCCTTATTCTTGCGCAAAAAGGCTCTATGCTAAGCGGCGAGCAGCTAACGGCCGTTGCAGTATTTGCACATTCTTGTAAAAGAATGGTATCTTTTTTAAAAAAAGCCGAAGCACTTTCAGTTAATCTTGCTTTTTATGGTATGTCTTTTATAAGTTTATCTGAACTTAATGAAGAAATTGAACGCTCTATCAGATATGATAAAGTTGCTACTACCGCCAGTAAAACCTTACAAGACATAAGAAGAAAAATTGAAAACATGCAAGCTTCTATAAAAGCAAAACTTGATGAAGCACTGCGCAGCAAGAAGGCATATTTGTCTGACAACACTGTTGTTATAAGAAACGGCCGTTATGCTTTACCCGTAAAAAAAGAGTATAAAAATCAAATATCGGGTTCTGTTATAGACACATCAAACACCGGTGGAACAATTTTTATAGAGCCGTCTGCAGTGGCAAAAATTAATGCCGAGCTTAATACGTTACAAATAGAAGAAGAAAATGAAATACGCAAAATATTGTATACCTTAACTGCTTTAGTAGACGCAAACATGCCTGCATTAAAAACTAATATGAAATATATGGAAACGTTAGATTTTGCATTTGCAAAGGCAAAATATTCTTTTGCACTTAACGCAATTGAAGTTCCTGTTAACACTAATAGAATAATTAATATAGTTGATGGGCGCCATCCATTACTAAAAAAAGAAGAATGTGTGCCGCTTAACTTTAATTTAGGCCAAGATTACCGCGGAATAGTAATAACAGGGCCAAACACAGGCGGCAAGACTGTTGCACTTAAAACGGTTGGGCTATTATCTTTAATGGCACAATGCGGCTTACACGTACCTGTAGGGCAAGGCAGTACGTTTGCAATGCACGCAAATATTTTATGCGATATAGGAGACGGGCAAAGCATAAAAGAAAGCTTATCTACGTTTTCTGCACACATAACTAACATTGTAGAAATATTAAAAGAAGTTTCTCATGAGAGTTTAATTTTATTAGATGAGCTGGGCTCCGGCACAGACCCTGCAGAGGGCATGGGAATTGCCATTGCAATATTGGAAGAACTGCGCAAAACAAATTGCCTGTTTTTAGCCACAACTCATTACCCGGAAATTAAAGAATATGCAAAATACGCAAACGCTTTAACAAACGCAAGAATGAAATTTGATAAAGAAAATTTAAAACCACTTTATAAACTTGAAATAGGCGAGGCAGGCGAGAGTTGCGCACTTTCTATTGCAGAGCGATTAGGTTTGCCA
>CAYJDK010000024.1:0-4211 GCA_964368905.1 uncultured Bacteroides sp. | reverse complement strand
TTGAAAACATTGGCAATGATAACGATGTTGTGTATGCAAAAAAACAGAGCAAAATTGTTAAAAATATTCCGCATAAAACAAATGAGCTTAAAAGTTTGTACAATGTTGGCGACAGTGTTGTTGTGCTGTCCGATAACACTATTGGAATAGTTTATAAACCGCCAAATGATAAGGGCGAGCTTGTTATTCAAGTTAAAAAGCAAAAGTACTTTATTAACCACAAAAGGGTTAAGTTAAAAAACAAAGCAGAAGATTTATACCCGGCAGATTACGATTTTGATATAGTTTTTGATACTGTTGAAAACCGAAAAGCAAAACATAAAATGAATAAAGGGCACAATCCTGATTTAATTGTGCATTACGATGAATTTTCATAATAATTAAAGCCGGCACATCCAAATTAAGTATTAAATTGCTTAAACGCAAAAAAGCGGTAGCATTTATGTTGAGTGTATAAAATTCAACATAAATGCTACCGCTTAATATTTATTTATTTTTTTAACCATTAATCAACAGCGTTCCACATGTCTTTCATGTCAACACATTTTCCGGTAACTCTGGATTTTTCTGCCGCTAAACTCATTAAATGGCTTTCAACAGAACGCTCCGCAGAAACAACGCCTTCCATTTTATGGTTTTCAACTTGTTCTGCAAATCCAAGTGTCAACAACACGTCTGCACCTTCGTGGCCTGTCATTAAGCCGTAGTCGCTACATTCAATAGTTTCTGTTTCTTTAGTTAAAAAGTTAAAAACATGAATTTTGTTAGCTTTTGCTGAATCTCCAAATTTATTCATGTCTGCTGACAAATAACCCTTTGTTCCCATTACTTCAATTGAACGAGTACAGTCCGGTGTAAAGCAGCACATTGTTAAACTTGCAGTTGAACCGTCTTCAAACTCTAGGTTAACAACTTGATGGTCAACAACATTGTTATCACACCTATAAACACATTTGCCGTATGGTCCTTCTTCAAGTGCTTTTCTTCTTGCTTCAAGCGAGGTATCCTCGCTTATAACAGACACCGGCCATTTTGTGCTTTCGCCTAAGTAATATCTCTCTGCATTAAAAATACAGCTGTCTTTTACAAGGCAATTATCTGTGCATCTAGCAGTTGAACCCTCTGGTGCATTTTCCTCTTTAAAATGGTAAAGGCCTCCAAAAGAGCTTACTTTTGCGCAAGATTTATTCATAAGCCATAGCAATATATCCATATCATGGCAGCATTTTTGTAGTATCATAGGGCTTGTTTCGTTACTGTTGCCCCAGTTTCCTCTAACAAAGCTATGTGGTAGATGCCACCAACCAACGTTTTCTGCATGTTTAATATTTACTACATCGCCAATTACTCCACTATCTATAACTTTTTTAATATTGCTAAAAAGTTTAGAATACCTAAGAACATGGCAAATATTAATTATTCTATTATATTTTTTTGCATATTTACCCATTTCTATACACTCGCTTGCTATTGGAGACATAGGTTTCTCAAGCAAAATGTGGTAGCCAAGCTCTAAGGCTTTTAAGGTAGGATCTGTGTGCATTCTGTCTTGAGTACAAATAAATGCACTGTCTGCCATTTTAGGTTTGCTTAATATTTCTTCATAAGTTTCAAAGCAATTCTCTTGCGGAATATTATGCTCTTGTGCAAAGCGCTCTCTTCTGGCTTTATTTGCCTCTGCTACGGCAACAAATTTTAGTTTATCGCTATTGGCTGCTGCGCATTTGCCATAAACTTCATATCCGCGCTGTCCTGCGCCTATCATAATTGCTGTTACCATAAATAACACTCACCTTTCTAGTATAATATAAAATATTATTTGTATCCGCCGCCACGTATTGAATCAATAAGAACAGCCAATACCAAGATACAACCACGAACTAGCATTTGATAATATGATTCTACACTTAGCAATGTTAAACCATTATCAATAATTGTAATCATAACAAGGCCTAAGAATGTGCCGGAAAGTTTTGCTTTACCGCCACCAAGTTTTAAACCACCAAGTAAAACAGCTGTTGTAACATTCATTTCAGAGCCAACGCCGCTTTGCGGTAAACAAGCACCAAGTTGTGCTGTTACTAATATGCCTGCAATTGCCGCACAAGTACTACTTATTACAAAACCAAGTATGCGAACCCTGTTAATGTTAATACCTGCTAAAAAGCTTGCGTTTGAGTTTGCACCAACAGCAAACACGCTACGGCCAAAAGAAGTATACCTAACAACGTAGGCAAGTACTATATATACAACAACCATTAACCAAACAGAAGTTGGCAAGCCTAAAAAGTATCCTTGGCCAATAAATTCCATTACCGGGTTTTGTACATAAAGTGTTTGGCTAGATGTAATTATGTAACATAATGCTCTGAAAATTAATTGTGTACCTAAAGTTGTAATAAATGGGTTAATTTTAAATACCGTTAAAATTATACCGTTTACAATGCCACAACAAACACCCACAACAATAGCAACTACAAAGCAAAGCCAAACAGATACGCCATCAATCATTAATGATGTTGCAATAACAGCCGCAAGTGTGCCTGCAGCATACTGAGATAAGTCGAAAGCGCCCATAACTAAGCTTATAGTTAAACCGGCAGCCATAATACCTATAACCGAACCGGCAAAACCTATATTTGTAAAGTTATATAGTGTGAAAAAGTACGGTGTTAAAGTAGACAATATAATGCAAAGAATTATTATGGCTATCGACAAAGAAAAGTTCATGTCTGTTATATAAGGTTTAATCCTATCCGCTAAACGAGTTTGTTTTTTAGTTTCCATAATTATTATTCCTTTCAAATAATTATACAATTATTTTAGTTTTATCACTATTAATAAATAAGAATAATTACAACATAATTTAGCTTTAACCGCTAAAAATATAGTAACACTTAAATTTATGCATAGTATTCTTGGTAAACAAAAAATTAGCTTAATGTAAGCCCAATTGCTTTTTCCATTATTAAATCTTGAGTATAGTCAGATTTATTTAAGATTCCACTTATTTTTCCCTCAAAAACTACTACCATTCTGTCTGCCATACCCATTAGCTCAGGCATGTCTGAAGAAATCATAAGTATACTAATACCGCGTTTTGTTAAATCATCCATTAGTGCGTAGATTTCAGATTTAGAGCCAACGTCTATACCCCTTGTAGGCTCGTTAAGAATTAACAATTTGGGGTCTGTTTCAAGCCATTTTGCTAAAACAACTTTTTGTTGGTTACCACCGGATAAAGATTCTATAATTGTATCTATCGACGGTGTTTTTACTGATAATTTTTTAACCCAATCATTTGCAATATCACGTTCTTTTTTATAATTAATAAGTTTATTAACTTTTAATTTATTCAAAATAGTAATTGTAAGGTTTCTTGCAACTGAATGTATAAGCATTAAACCTTCGCCTTTTCTATCAGATGGAATATATGCTATATGCTCTTTTTTAGCATGATAAGGTGATTTTGGATTAATTACTTTACCGTCTAAAGTTATTACTCCGGATTTTCTTGGAACAACGCCAAACAAAGATTTAACCATTTCAGTACGGCCGCATCCCATTAATCCAAACAAACCTACTATTTCGCCTTTTTTAACATCAAAAGAAACATCTTTAATTTTGTTAGTGTTTAGCCCTTCTACAGAGAAGCAAACGTCACTGCCTGAAAACTCCCTATGAGGGTACATATTTTTTATTTCTCTACCAACCATTAAAGATATAATTTTTTGTGTATCTACTTCGCTTGTGTTAAGGCAATCTACTCTTTTACCGTCTCTCATTACCATAACACGGTCAGATATTTCAAAGATTTCAGACATTCTGTGTGAAATATACAAAATACCTATGCCTTTACTTGTAAGTTTACGTATTATATTAAACATTATATCAATTTCTTTGTTATTAAGCGCCGCAGTTGGCTCGTCCATAACAAGAATTTTTATGTCTTTAGTTAATGCTTTAGCTATTTCAACAAGTTGCTTTTTTGCTATTGAAAGATTTTCCATTATTGTAAAAGGGTCTATATCCAAACCTACATCTTTTAATAATTTTTTAGATTCTTGCTCTAATTTTTTATAGTCAATCGCTTTTAAAGGGCCTTTGCGAGGTAAGTTACCTAAAAAAATATTTTCAGCTACTGTTATTAAATCAACACTGTTTAGTTCTTGGTAAATTACGCTAACTCCATTTTTTATAGCAGAAATAGG
>CAYJDK010000023.1:4304-15407 GCA_964368905.1 uncultured Bacteroides sp. | reverse complement strand
CTACCATTTTAGGGTCAATTAACATTAGGCGCAATGTTTTAGGCGAGCACCTATAAAGTAGGCTTGTAATTATACAGTTTGTGCAAACAGATTTACCGCTACCTGTTGTTCCTGCAATTAAAAGATGCGGCATTTTGCTTAAATTACCAATAATTGCATTGCCTGCAATATCTTTACCAATAGCAAAAGAAAGCGCAGAAGTTTGCGTTGTAAATTCTGTAGATTCAAGAATACTCCTAAACGTAACCACACTTCGTATTTCGTTAGGCACTTCAATACCAACTGCGGCCTTGCCCGGTATTGGTGCTTCTATACGCACACTTGTTGTTGCTAGGTTTAAAGCAATATCGTCTGCAAGGCTTGTTATGCGGCTTATTTTAACGCCTACATGCGGTTGTAGCTCAAACCTTGTTACAGAAGGACCCCTGCTCATATCAAGTATCTTTGTTTGAACGCCAAAGCTTGAAAGCGTGTTAACAAGAATTTGCGCTTTATTTGTAAGTTCAGCTTGAATATTACCGTCATTATCTGCCGGCTGTTTTCTAAACAAATTTAATGGCGGGAACGCATACCCTGCTTGCTCGTTTGACGTTATAACTTCAGGCACAATGTTAGAAGTTTGATTTGCGCTTGCCGCCTTTTTAGCAATTAAAGCAATGTCGCCTTGCAAATTATCTGTTGTTTTATTTGTTTCTTCATCTAGGCTAATATTTTGTGGCATGGAGTTTTGCAAGTTTTGATTTGCATTTAATTCAACTCCTGTATTTGTGCGTGTTATTATAGTTCCAAATTGTAAATCTTTTTGCACATAATTTGATGCCTGTGTGCTTTTTGTTGCTGCGTTCATTCCAAAAGTTCCGCCGGGGCCAATATTTATGTTTCTACTAGGGTTTGTAATCTTTGTTGTAATGTTACCGGGTCCAAGGTCTATGTCAACGTTTGCCTTTTCATTTGTAGTTACAAATAACTGTGAGTCTTTATCTGCTTTTGCGGCGGCAAAAGCATTTTTGTCTATTGGTAAATTGCTTTTATTTGCAATTTTAATTGCTTGAGAGTGCTCTTCTTCATTTCTCTTTTGCATTAAAGCCGCTTTTTGTAGTTCAGCCTTTTTTTCTTTTTCTTGCTTTAATATTTTTGCACGTTCGCTACCGTTTTGGCTAATTTGTTTTACACCGCCATATATTTTTTTAAAAGCTGCGTTAAAAACATTAAATATATCTGCCGGTGTTTTACTTGTTGCAAGCATTATTGCAATTAAAAGCAAAATAACAATAAATATATTTGCGCCCGGCCTACCAATAAGTGCAACCATTGGCCAGCCAAAAAACGCACCCAATACACCGGGGCCTTGGCCCCATTCTCCTGTACTTGCAGAGTGTAAAAATGATATTCCTTGTAAAATTGTTTTATCTGACAAATCTATTGAGGAAAACACAAAAAATACACCGCTTATCAATGTTGTAAGCAGTGCAAATTTACATGATAATAAAATTACATCTTTTTTCATTGCAACAAAAACAGCAATAATTATTATAATAGGCGCAAGCAAATAAGTACTAATGCCAAACACGCCAAAAATCATGTTTTTGCGTATCCATTCCCAGCCTGTGTTGCCGTTAATAAACGTAAATGCAAACAACAAAATACCAACACCAAAAAGTAAAATACTCCACTTTGTGCTGTTTGATTGTTTATTCTTATTGTTATTTGCTTTTGAATTTCTAGAAGTTCTTGTGCTTTTGCGCTTTGTTGCCATAAATATTAAACCTCATTATGTATTTATATAATGCCGTAAAAAAACAGCATGTAAATTGCAAATTTGCAAATTTCATGCTGAATATTATAGCATAAATTAATGATTTTGTAAAACGAATTTTGTATTAAACTAATGAGTGTATTTGTAAAAAAACAAACGGTTTATTAAAATTGTGCAAAACCACTTTACCACAACAAGTTTTAAACGTCTTTTGTTTCTTTTATATGCTTTTTTATTATTTTTTGCTTTTATTTAACTTACTGTCTTATTTTTCGTTTGTTTTTGTTTTGTGCTTGTTGTTTTTCGTTTAACCGGCTTTTTTTGTGTGTTTTTATCGTCTATGCAATTGTATAAATATTGTAATGCATCCCCAATTCCGCCAATTTTGTCTATTAAGCCCTCTTTAACAGCCGCTTTGCCGTCCAGCACACTTCCAACGTCCATAACAAGTTCGCCTGTGCGCATCATAAGCTGCGTAAACCGCCCTGCAGATATGGCAGAATGACTGCACACAAAGCCAGTTATGCGCTGCTGCATTTGCTCAAAATAACGCATAGTTTGCGGCACACCCAATACAAGGCCTGAATGGCGCACCGGGTGTATTGTCATTGTAGCTGTTGGCACAATAAAACTGCGCTGTGCCGATACCGCAAGCGGAATACCTATAGAATGCCCGCCGCCAAGCACAAGCGTTGCACTTGGTTTTGTAACTCCACTTATTAGTTCTGCTATGGCAAGGCCTGCCTCTACATCTCCGCCAACCGTGTTTAATATAACCAATAGCGCATCAACTTGAGGGTCTTCTTCAATAGATATAATTTGTGGAATAACATGCTCGTACTTAGTGGTTTTTTGGTTTTGAGGTGCCAAAACATGGCCTTCTACTTGGCCTGCTATTGTTAAACAGTGTATTGCATGTGCACCTTTTGTTCTTAATACAGATGCCATGTCAAACATATAGTCTTTATCCAGTTCATCTTCTTTTAATTGTAATTCCGGGTTTTCTAATTGGGGTATTTCGTTTTTATTAGGCATTTTAAATCTCCTTTATATAAAATATCACATTTATTATGCTTTCCTATAAATGGTTATTTATACTAAGGCATTATAGCCCTGTTATTATTACGTAAAATCTTTTAAAAAACTCTTTTTCATTTTTACACAAATAATTTTTTAAGGCAAGTGTTGCGCTTTCCAGTTTTGGCGTTTTTCTGCTTTAAGTTTACCCAAAAGGTATCCTTTGTCAGCATATTCACTTTACTACATCATCAAAATTCACACATCAACAAAGTACAACAAAACATAAAAAACCCTGCACTAAACTAGCGCAGGGTTTTTTGTATTAAAAATGTTTAATATTTACTAATAATTTCTGCCATTTTGTCCCAACAACTTTCCATGTCTGCAACAAGTTTAAACTGAGTTCTTGCCCTGTCTAAGTTTTGTTTTGGTTTTGTTGTTCTAAAATATACGTCTCCGCTTAAGTAATCTGTTAAAAATCTAATGCCACATTCAAGTGTCATTAATTTTGCGCCCCATGGCATATACTCTTTCTCTTCTTTTGTTAAAGAGCCTTTTGATCCTTCTAAAAATCCTTTTGCGTATATTTCATAATGGCCTAAATCAAAATTTACTTTACTTAAATCTTGTTCGTCTTCTGCACTATTATTAGCGCCGTATCTTATTGAATCACCAAAATCGTTTATTGAAAGCCCCGGCATAACAGTGTCTAGGTCTATAACACATATTCCCTCGCCTGTTGTTTTATCAAGCATAACGTTATTGAGTTTTGTATCGTTATGTGTAACACGCAATGGTAAAATTCCCTCTTTTTGTGCGTTAACACATTTAGAGCAATCTTCTTTTCTTGCATAAGCAAACTCTAGTTCTTTTGCCACGTCTTTTACACGGTCAAATTCGTCTTTTTCAACTGCTTTTATTAAAAGCTCATACCTATTTTGTGTGTCATGAAAGCGCTCAATTGTCTCGTGCAATGTATGTGCGGGGTAGTCTCTTAACAAATATTGAAAATTACCAAACGCCCTGCCCGATTCATAAAACTGTTCAGGATTTTCTGCTTTTTGCAAACAATTTGTTTGCTCAATAAAATCATACAAACGCCAAGCTCTATCTTCACTATCAACAAAAAAATCCTCATTGTTTTTTGTTTTTACAACATTCATTGCCTCTCTTTTAGTATCGCCGTTTTGCGCTTTTATAATTTTATTTAAATATTTAGTTACGTTGCAAATATTTTCCATTAAATTTTTTGGGTTTTTAAATGCTACGTTACTTATCCTTTGCAAAATATATCTAACGCAATCACCGTTTTCGTCTTGTGTATAAATACAAAAAGTATCATTAATATGGCCATGGCCATAACGCAATGCACCCACAAGCTCACCTTTATAACTATATGCGTTTAACGCTTCGTTTAGCGTTGCTACTTGTTGTTTTGACATATATACATCCCTTTCATCCGCTTTGTTTAATTAAATATTAATTACTATTTTACATTAAATTTTCAGGGTATTGGCCGTCCTTTGTCATTTGTGCTATTGCGTTAACAACTGTTGGTTTATCCTCTTTATACGTAACGCCATACCATTTATCTGTGCTTTTTAACACTTTTACTCGTGCTAAATTCTCTTTTAAAAGCATGTCAACAACACTTGGTAAAAAATACTCGCATTTAAGCGGGTTTACTTTTAGTTGCTCGTTTAAAAAAGCTGCAAATCTGTCGTTTGCTTGTTGCATAAAACTAGCACTAAACCCCCACATATTCATAGAAACTATTGCATTTTCGCTTATATCTTGCCATGTTTCACCATCGTCTGTTGTAAAGTGGATACCCTTGTCATATTTCTCAATTCTTGTTCTCTCTTGAATATCTGTCAAAAAGTCGTTTTCGTCTGTTTCACAAACACCCCTTGCAACATGGCCGTGCTCTGTTACGGTGTTTCCTAACAAGTAACCAACCATTGTGTATTCAAAAATACTTTTTTCCTTTGTGTTACATAAGTAATCATAAATTAGGCTAAACGCCTTTTCTCCGTAGTAATCGTCTGCATTAATAACCGCAAAAGGCCCGTTTACAAATGGCTTTGCAGACAATGTTGCATGTGCTGTTCCCCAAGGCTTAACCCTATCTTTTGGCACATCAAAACCACTTGGTATATTTGTTAGCTCTTGGTATGCATACTCTACTTTCATTGTTTTGCTTAAGCTGTTACCAATAGCTTCCTTAAACAGCTCTTCGTTTTCACGTTTAATTATAAATATTACAGTTTCAAATCCTGCTTTTTTTGCATCGTGCATTGAATAATCAATTATTAATTCACCGTTTTTTCCAACGGGATCTATTTGTTTTAAACCACCGTACCTGCTACCCATGCCTGCCGCCATTACTATTAATACAGGTTTATTCATAATTATTGCCTCCGTTTTTTAATTAATAAACTTTAATATTATTTTATGCTTTTTTATAATATATTTAAATATATTTTTTAGTATTAAATTTGCACAATCATCCAAAAGCGCTATTTTTGCATAAATTGTACAAAAATAGCGCATATTATTGTTACTATTAACAGTTTTTTCTCTTATGGCTTTTTGTTACTTAAAAAAACAATGTTTCTTTATTATGTTCTTGCCACCAATCTATGTTATCTTTGTATTGAGAGCACACCCATTGCCCGGCTTTTTCTATGCCACTTTCGCTAAGCTCAAACTCGCCGTATGTTTTTTCACTTTCACTTGTTTTATAAAAGTTCCACGGGCAAGGCCAAACTGCTACTTTTAAAACGGTGGTTTCGCTTTCGGTTTTTTCGGTATATATTCTATAACGCATACCCTCATATTCATTTGTATAAACATTGCTTGCTTTAAAATAAGTTAAGCTTTGCATAACAATTTTCATTTTATAACACACCACCTTAATTTACAACAAAGTAAAACCTGCTTTTGTAAGTTCTTGTTTTATAAAATCTATTTGTTCAAAATTGCGTGTTTCCATGCCTATTGTTAAGCAACAACTAGTAATAGACGTATCTTTGTCGCTTTGATTGTAATGTACGCTGACAACATTACCACCACAACGGCTTATTGTTTCACTAACACCCAGTAACTGGCCGGGTTTATCTTCAAGTGCTATTGTTAATGTACTGCTGCGCCCGCTCATTATTAAACCACGTGCAATAACCCTGCTTAATATGTTAACATCAATATTGCCACCGCTTAGTATGCAAACTGTTTTTTTATCTTTAACGTTAACTTTATTAAACATAGCGGCCGCAACAGCAATTGCTCCTGCGCCTTCTGTTATTAACTTTTGCTTTTCAATAAGTGCAAGTACTGCAGCCGCAATCTCATCGTCTGTAACGCTTACCGTTTCGTCTACATATTTATTTACAAGCTCGTACGTTAAATCTCCCGGCCTTTTTACTGCTATGCCGTCTGCAAAAGTAGACACTTGGTCCAGCACCGTATGCTTTTGGTTTTTAATAGAGTTAACCATGCTAGACGCGCCGCTTGCCTGTGCACCGTAAACTTTACAATCAGGTTTTAATTTTTTTACGGCATATGCAATTCC
Organism: uncultured Bacteroides sp.; assembly: GCA_964368905.1. Taxonomy (GTDB): domain Bacteria; phylum Bacillota; class Clostridia; order Oscillospirales; family Ruminococcaceae; genus Ruthenibacterium. Next base: position 9,060 of record CAYJDK010000023.1, on the reverse strand, counting down.
ACTTATTAAACCGCCTCCGCCTACAGGAACTATAACAGCCTCAACGTCTTGAAGCTGTTCTAATATTTCAATGCCAATTGTGCCTTGTCCTGCTATTACGTCTACATCGTCAAAAGGGTGTAAAAAAGTATACCCTTTTTCTTGTTGCATTTTTAGTGCATATGCATAAGCTTCGTCATACGCGCCTTTTACAAGGCAAACATTTGCACCATATGCTTTTGTGGCCTCTACTTTGCTTATTGGTGCGCCGTCCGGCATACAAATTGTACAATCTATCCCATTTTTGGCAGCAGCAAGGGCAACGCCTTGTGCGTGGTTACCCGCACTGCTGGCAATAACACCTTTTTCTTTTTCTTCTTCAGAAAGCTTGCTCATTTTATAAAATGCACCGCGCACTTTAAAGCTGCCTGTAATTTGCAAGTTTTCAGTTTTTAAATAAATATCGCTGTCAGAATTTAAATTAATTGCATGTATTAAGTCTGTTTTTCTTGCAATATTTTTAAGCGCAAATGCCGCATTGTATATTTTATCAAGTGTAATCAAAATAACTTCCCCCTTTTAATTCTACGCTTTTTATTAGTAATGGCTAATATAATAAATTTTAAAATGCAAAGCCATGCTTATTTTGTATAATAATTAATAATAAACAACTTTTATGCAAAATATTAACATTATAAGTTTACCACTTTTATGCTGTTTTAACAAGCAAAATATTGCTTAATATTATTTTTAGCGTTATAATATAATTGTAATTTTACAAAAAGGTGATGATATAATGAACACTCAACAAAAGTTGCTAATACAATTAAACAGCCTTGTTATTTTTAGAGGAATACTAAAGAATAATGTTATGCAAAAATTAATACAACTTTTAAAGGCAGATATGTATGACACTGCCGGTGCTATTGATGCTTACAGCGATTTTATTAACGCACTGTTTAAACACACCGATAATTTTAGCGATTATTTGCTGAAAGCAGTACTTGACGATGAAAATTTATACATAAAAGCATGTTGTGAAAATAGTGAAATGAAAAACAACTTAGAAAAAACACTTGAAAGCGAGCTTTCAATTCTTCAGCAGGTATCAATGTTTGACGGCGAAAACTTAAAAAGCATGATAAATTACTATGACTGGCTTGCAAGTTTTAAAGTTAAGGAGCATGATTTTTCACGTATATACAATAAAAGAATTGAAGATTTATCAAAAATTGGGTATGGTATTTTTGCTAAGTACAACGTTTTTACAATAAAAAACGGCAACCTTGTGCCTGTTAAACACCCTGATGCACAGCGTATATCCATGTTGTCAGGCTACACATCACAGCGCGACAAGGTATTTAAAAATACTTGTGCGCTTTTAAATGGTTACCCTGCGGCTAACATTTTACTTTACGGCGATGCCGGAACAGGCAAAAGCAGCACCGTAAAAGCCGTTGCAAACGAGCTTTTTTCAAAAGGGGTGCGGTTAATAGAAGTTAAAAAAAATCAATTGTATCAAATACCCGATATTATAGACACATTAAGCACAAACCCATTAAAATTTATTTTATTTATTGATGATTTAAGTTTTTCTTCAAACGACAATGATTTTGCTGCACTTAAAGCTATTTTAGAAGGCAGTGTTACTAACAGAGGAAATAACTTAGTTGTTTATGCAACGTCTAACAGGCGCCATTTTGTAAAAGAAAACTTTGCAGACAGAAACGGCGACGATATACACCTTGGCGATACTTTGCAAGAAGTTATGAGTTTGTCTGACAGGTTTGGCATTAAAATTACTTTTAGTAGGCCTAACAAAGATGAATATTTATCTATAGTATACCATTTTGCAAAAATTTATGACATTGACATGGCGCAACAAGAGTTAAAAGAAAAGGCCGAAATTTTTGCACTTAACGCTAATGGACGAAGCCCACGCGCAGCAAAACAATTTATTGAAAAACTAAAAGCCGGAGGTTAAACACTATGCTTAATGGAGTTTTAATAAAAGAGAGTTTGCGAAACGAAGATATTATTGATGCTTTAAATATTGAAAGAGTTGAGCTTTGGCGAACAAACGACACACCTAAATATTGGACAGCCATTTTTTTTAATACTCAGGATTTATCTTTTCCTAAAGCGTTAAGTAAAAACATGCATAAAAATTGGTATTGTGATATGAAATATAAAGAACGCATAAAAATTATAGTAATGAGTAAAACCGTATTACAATACACCATAGGCAACGAAAAAGAAAAAAATGCGGTTATAAAAAAATGCAAAAATATGGGCTTGCCGGACAGTGTTCTAAGCTGGAACGAATAAATTTATTATATTTTTAAATTATATCTCTTGTTAATGCTTTTTTAAAGTTTTAACAAGAGTTTTTTTATTAAATTTTTTGTGCATTTTATTTTAAAAACAACAATAGCATTGCTGAGTTTATACAATATTTGCTAATTTTATATTTTTCACAACTAAATACAGTAATTTACATATAAAAAGCATTTACTAAATACTTAAAATAATGTATAATAGTAAAGGTTATATCTAAAGCGTTTTTATTAGTTTAAAATTATAATTTGTTTTAATAAATTAAAATATTTATTGCAAGAAACGGAGACATTTATGAAAAAAATAATTTGCTTAATAATGGCAGCAATATTTTTAAGTTTTACATTTGCTAGTTGCGATGCCATAAATTCTTTACAAACTACAAGCGAACAAAGCACTACAACTCAAGAGTCATCACAAACGGCAGATGTGCAAACGCCCGAAGAAGAAACAAGTGATGAACAAGCGCAAGAAGAACAAGACGAACAAGCGCAAAGCGAGCCGCAAGATGTTGTTTATCCGTCATACACAACAACGCTTGCAGATATTATTGAAAAAGGTAGCCTTGTAATTGGCATAGACGAGAATTTTTCCCCAATGACATACAAAGATGAACAAGGTAATTACATAGGTTTTGACATTGACCTTGCAACAGCCGTTTGCGCTACACTTGGTGTTACACCTGAATTTAAAGCAATTAACTGGGAACAAAAGGAAAACGCATTAAACTCAGGTGAAATTGACTGCATTTGGAGCGGGCTTTCTATTACTAATAACCGCCAACAAGACTTAGGTTTAACCGGTGCTTACTTAAGAAATATCTTAATGATTGTTACTACACTTGAAACAAGCGTTAACTCTGAAACAGATTTAATCGGTTTAAGGGTAGGTGTTCAAAAAGGCAGTTCTGCCCTTGAATTTATTCAAAGTATGAGTATTTATTCATCTTTGCAAGAAGATTTAATTTATTATGATAACTATGATTTAGCTTTTGCCGATTTACAAGAAAACAAACTTGACTGCATTATTGTAGATGAAGTATATTACGTTAACAAAATAAAAAATTCCGAAATAGTATTTGGAACATCTCCTATGGATTTTGGAGACGATTATTATGCTGTTGGAACACGCAAGGCAGACATTGAACTAAACAAACAAATAGACGAGGCTCTTTCACAATTAAAAGCAAGTGGTGCAGTTAGCGAAATTAGCCTAAAGTGGTTTGGTTCTGACTTTAACTTAGTTTAAGCGAAAGAGGGTTTTAACATGTTACTAAATGAAAAAGACTATTATAACCGAATGGCTGTTTTTGCTTATTACGACAAAAACGGCATTGTGGACGACTATGTTATTTTCATGTTAAAAGCCATAGGCGAGCATTGTAAAAATGTAACGGTAGTGGTTAACGGCATTACAACACCGGATAGCGAGCGCCGTTTAAAATTAAACTGCACACAAATAATTTATCGCGATAACATAGGATATGATTTTGCTGCATACAAACAGGCCATTATAGAGACAAAAAACCTTGAACAATACGACGAAATTATATTTTTTAATCAAACAATTTTTGGCCCTGTGTATTCATTAACAACAATATTAAATTCAATGTCTGCTAAAAAGAAGGCAGACTTTTGGAGCATAACACGAAACATACAGCAAAGCAGCGAACCAAATAAAAAAGAAACGCAAAAAGAATTTATAGATAATTGCTTTTTTGTTGTGCGCAAAAACATGTTTAAAACAAAACAATTTAAAGAGTATTGGCAAGAGCTTGAATTTAACGAGAACTCTGTTTACAATGCTAAAAAGCAAAGTGATGAATTTACATCGTATTTTACTGAAAAGGGATTTAACTTTACAACGTATTTAAATGTTGAAAAGCTTGAACTTTACACTAACAACACAACAGTAGACAAACCTATTGAGCTTTTACAGCTGGGTTTTCCTTTTTTTAAACGCAGGGCATTGTTAACGGCTTACAGCAACGATAACAATAAAACCGGCGCTAAGGTTTCTCGTGATTTGTATAATTTTATACGATTAAAAACCGATTACCCTATTGCTTTTATAAATAAAAATTTATTTAGAACACTTTCACCTTTTAGCATTTATAAATCACTTGCACTTAATGAAAACGTAATAACTGCAAGTGGCCGCAGCGGCAGGACTGCAGCGGTGTTATGGTTTGCACAAGATCATCTTGGCGAAACATTATGCAGCGGTGCCGCAAAAATACAAAAAGACACCTCTTTATTATGCCTTTTTGCCACAGAACAATTGCGTGATAAATTTTTGCCAAAACTACCACCAAAAGCACAGACAATGATTACAAACGAAAACGGATTTATGTATTTGTTTGGCAAATTGTGGAAAGACGTTGCTGTTTTTGAAAACGTGCTTTACTTGCACAATAACTTTACATTTGAAAAAGACATGT
>CAYJDK010000023.1:1774-4294 GCA_964368905.1 uncultured Bacteroides sp. | reverse complement strand
CTAAACCCGGGAAAGTGCGGCGCTTTAATTGCAAGCAGAAAAGATTATGGTGCATTTGTTGCGTTGCCACTTGTTAATGGGCAAAATTTACAAGCAGGTATTAACTGGAGCAGTGCAAAAAACAAACTTAAATCTCTTTTAGAAAACGCCGATATAAATATTGTTCAAGACGAATCAACTGAAGGTTTTGCAGTTAGTGGAAGCATGTTTTTTGCAAGGACCTCTGCTGTTGAAAGTTTATCTAAAATAGATTTAAATAAAAATTTATTTTCAGACAAAAACTCACCTTGTGATTATTTAATTCCAATAGTAGTTCAAAACAGTGGCTACCACACTGTTGTTTCTTGCACCGAGCAACAAGCTTTTGACGCTTATATAAACAGTGTTTCATATTTACGCAGTATTATTGCAGCTTGTGGCGAACACGAAAACACCTGCAGCGAAATTGTTGTTGATAAAATTATTACAGCACTTAATTATTATAATAACCGCAACAAAAACAGCACTGAAAACACAAATTTACAGTCTGGTGCAATTAAACAAAAATTGAGTAATTACTTTAAAAAAATTACAAAAAAATAATTTTGTTTTTTAAATAAAAGTTATAAATATAATAATTCATTACTCAATTTTAAGTTTTTATATTAAAACAACATAAATGCATACACACAAATTATTTTTTCTTCATATAATAATTAAAATAATTGTGTTGGGGGTGCCTATTGTGCTTGGTGCTGTTTTACTTATAACCGTCACCGCACTTTCTGTTTTAGGTGCATACTATTTATCAGGCTTGTTTTCCGGCTTTTTTTATAATAATTTTAAAAACTGCCGCCATTTAATTGTTTTAGCACAAGATGACGTTGAAACTACTTGGCATAACATTTTAAATATACAAAAAAAATATAACAACATAAAAATAATTGTTTTGTGCAAAAACAATTATTTTAGCAAAAATGAAAACTCACACTCTTTTTTAAAAGACGTTGATTTTACAACTCCTGAAGAGCTTTCAAATTATGTGTGCAGCAATTTATTTTTTAAATAAAAGCACAAAAGATATTTTCACTAAAAGGAGCCATAAATGCAAACTTCTGGCAGAGACACCATTACAATTTTGGGTAGCGTGGAAAATATTGTATACTATAACAACACTAACGGTTATGCCGTTCTTGATATTTCCACAGATAATAATGAGTTAATTACGGCTGTTGGCACACTTGCAAACTTATGCGTAGGTGAAAATGTAAAACTGCATGGGTATTATAAATCGCATATAAACTTTGGCATGCAATTTAAAGTAGAAACTTATGATGTTGGGCTGCCTGAAAGTAAAAAATCTATATTAAAGTATCTTGAAAGCGGTGCATTGCCTTATATAGGCCGTGCTACCGCTAAAAAAATTGTAGACCTTTTTGGCGAAAACTCTCTTGAAATTATTGCAACAGATACAAAAAAATTATCTCAAATTAAAGGTATTACTCTTGCAAAAGCCACTGCCATACAAAACGAATTTAAACGTATGTACGGCATAAGAGAAACAATGGTTTATTTTGCATCTTTAGGCTTAAACGCAAGTATTGCTGTTGCTTATTATAACCAATTTGGCCCGGATATTAACGACATTATTAAGGCTAACCCATATGTATTATGCGGACACCCCGAATTTGTGGACTTTTCTTTTGTGGACAAAATTGCTTCTGACATGAGTTTTGAATACAATTGTTCTCAACGAATTACAGCAGCAGTACTATTTGTTCTAAGGCATAATATTCAAAACGGGCACACATGTTTGCCAATAAACAAATTAACAAACTCTGTTTCCGGGTACTTGCACGTAGAGCCGGAGCAAGTTAGCAGCACCATAGATAGTATGATAGAAAAAAAATCAATTTGCTATATTGCTTTAGAAAAAAATGCATTTATATATATACCCAATTACTTAACTGCGGAAATTTATATATCTAGCTTTATAAAAGACCTTATAAACGCCCCTACAACACGCACACATAACACAAATAATATAATAAGCAATTTAGAAATTATAAACAACATTAAATACGCCCCTTTGCAAAAAGAGGCCATTAGCAACGCCATAAACTACCGCGCATTTATTTTAACAGGCGGCCCGGGCACTGGTAAAACCACAACTGTTAATGGCATTTTAGATGCGTTTGAGCAGCAAGGTGACAGAGTTTCTTTATGTGCCCCAACAGGGCGTGCCGCAAAAAAACTGTCTGAACTTACTAATAGGACAGCCACTACAATACATAGATTACTTGAAGTAGATTTTTCTAGCAATAATACTGTTAGTTTTATACATAATGAAAACAACAAATTAAAGTGCGACGTTGTAATAATTGACGAAATGAGCATGGTAGACGTGCTATTATTTCACAGCTTACTTTGTGCATTAAAGCCAAGCTGCCGTATTATAATGGTTGGCGATGAAGACCAATTGCCGAGTGTTGGTGCAGGCAGTGTATTGGCTAGCATAATTTCTTGCGGACTTGTGCCAAA
>CAYJDK010000023.1:0-1764 GCA_964368905.1 uncultured Bacteroides sp. | reverse complement strand
CAGGATTGTTGAGGGCAAAGAGCTAATTGCAAAAGGGCGCGAAAGTGATTTTTTTATTTTAGAACAAACCAGTGCGCATGGTTGTGCACAGCTTGTTTGTGATTTAGTTAGTAGGCGTTTACCTGCAAGCTATAATTTTGATATTTTAGAAGATATACAAGTACTTTGCCCAACAAAAATTGGAGCAGTGGGAACTACTGCGCTAAATGCATTGTTGCAAGAAAAAATTAACCCAAAAACCCCTAATAAAGGCGAGCTAAAACTTGCCGACAGAATTTTGCGACTTGGCGATAAAGTGATGCAGGTAAAAAATAATTACGATATACCGTTTAAAAGAATAAGCGATAACTCTCAAGGTGCCGGTGCATTTAATGGAGATTTAGGAATTATTGTTAGTGTAGACGAAAGAAGCACAAGTTTAAGTGTAAAAAGCGAGGACAAAATTATAGAATATTCTGCCGAATTTGTGTACGAGCTTGAAATTGCCTATGCCGTTACTGTGCATAAAAGCCAAGGCAGCGAATTTTCTTGTGTTGTTATTCCTTTATTCGAAGTTCCACCAAAATTGGCGTACAGAAATTTGTTATACACCGGCGTAACAAGGGCTAAAAAAATATGTATAATAGCCGGCAAAGCACAAGATGCAAATAAGATGATTTCTAATTCAAAACAAAACAAACGATACTCCTGCCTTTACGATTTATTAAGTATGCCAGAAAAAACACCATTATAGCTAGATAATGGTGAAACGAGCTAAACATTAATTTTAATATTAGAGGTTTACAGTGTTTAAAAATAATACATTTAATAAAATAAAAAATGTTTTAAATTGCGCATTAAATTATGTTTTTCCTCAAACATGTATGATTTGTGCAAAACTTAATAAAAGTGGGTTTTGTAACGATTGTAAAAAACTGTATTCTGATTGTATGCGCAATAAAAACGAACCTATTCCTCATATAAACCATGAAATGTCTTGCATCAAAAATGCATACGCACCATTTTGGTACACACAAGAAATAATGCACGTTGTTAGAAAAGTAAAGTTTCATGGAGAGCTAAATTTAATTGATTTTTGTGCCAAAAGCATGGTAGAATGTATATCGCAAAATATTGCTTATTACGACATAATAGTTTGCGTGCCAAAAAGCGGAATAAAATCTTTAGCAAGAGACAATATTCCTGCACTGCTTGCATTAAAAATATCAAAACAGCTAGGTATACCTTTTTATAAAAATGCACTAAAAAAATTGCGCAATACTAAAAAGCAATCTATGCTTAAACCAATTGATAGGCTTGAAAATGTACTTGGTGCATACGGAGTAAACGCAAAATATTTACACCATTTTGAAAAAGCACGCGTTTTGTTAATTGATGATGTTTTTACAACGGGCGCAACAGCAAACGAATGTGCAAAAGCTATTGCTCAAAATAATGCAACTTTTTGTGATGTATTGTGCTTTGCGGCATCTTATAAATTTTAATTTAGGAGTGTTACATATTAAACACATTTTTATTATTAACCCTTATTCAGGCAAAAAAAAATCGGCTTTGGCGTTTGAGCCTATTATTAAGCAGGTTGCAACCAATTTAAATATCGAATATGAAATTTACCACACAACCGGCCAAAACCATGCAACTAAAATTGTTAAAGATATTGCTAAAACAGGTGCTGAAACACGTTTTTACGCTTGTGGCGGTGACGGCACTTTAAACGAAGTTTTTTATGGTGCTTATAAATACAATAATGCACAAGTTGCAAGT